>JAPDJZ010000173.1 GCA_029258815.1 archaeon | reverse complement strand
GATTTACATCGTCTCCAGATATGGGATCGATCCCAGAAAGATAGCAGTGATCCCGAACTGGGTCGATACGAAATTGTTTAGGCCCATGGATGAGGTGGAGAAGGAGAGGGGTAGGATTATCTTCGTTGGAAGGCTTGAGCGACAGAAGAACATCCTAGCCTTGGTTAGGGCCGTTAAGATGATTCCGGACGTCAAGCTCTACATTTTCGGATCTGGGTCTCTTGAGGCCGAGGTTAAGCGGGAGATCGAGGGCTTTAACAACATCCGGTTAATGGGGGTTGTGCCCCATGAGAGGCTCCCCGAGGAGCTGAACAAGTCGGAGATATTCGTCCTTCCATCCTTCTATGAGGGGCATCCAAAGGCTCTCCTCGAGGCCATGGCCTGTGGCCTCCCAGTAATTGGGAGCGATGTTGAGGGGATTCGGAGAATTATAGAGGATGGAGGTAATGGAGTTCTCTGCGGCTTAGATCCTGAGAGCATCCGCGAGAAGATACTACTCTTGGCCTCTGACCAAGGATTGAGGGATAGGCTAGGGAGGGAGGCCAGGAGATATGTCGTCGAGAATTTTTCATTTGAGAAGCTATTTTTGAGAGAGATTGAGGTTCATAGAGAGCTTCTATCCGATTGTTAACCTAGCTTCTCTTGATCCGCTTGAGGCAGAAGTTATAGCTCTCGACTAGGGCGCGATAATAGTTCGCGGGATTCCCGACATCGAGCCTCTTCTCATTTTCCCTAAGTAGAACGGCGTAACCTTCTTCCTTCTCCTCTAGCAGCCTCTTAAGGGCTGTGGTTAATTGGATCTCTCCGCGTTCATCGGGCTCAACGCGCTTGAGAGCGTCGAATATCTTCGGGGATAATACATAGATCCCCACCACCGCTATATTTGAAGGCGGTTTCGCGGGCTTCTCGACAATATCCCTAACCTTTATCAGGTATCTTTCGCCGCTCACAGGCTCGCCCACGATAACCCCATACTGGGATGGGTTCTCAACCCGCTCGGCTAAGACCGCGATATCCCCTCCATACCTCTTAAAGACATCTAAGAGCCTCACTAGGTGGCTGTGACCCTCGCTCAGGACTAGGTCGTCGCCGGCGTGTAGGAGGAAGTGCTCATCTCCAACGAACGTCTCGGCCCTTAGAACGGCGTCTCCGAAGCCCCTCGGCTCGGGCTGATTTATGAAGAATATCTTCGAGTCGAGGATCTTCCGATAGAATCCCGTAAGAGTGTTGTGCATGTTTGGCTTAACCCTGTCTCGGGCGAGCATGGAGAAGGCTCGATCCGGGGTGAAGTGATCCTCTATAGACCTCTTCCCCCTGCCGACTATTATACAGAAGTTCTTGAAGCCTATATCATAGAGGTTCTCGAAGATCCTATGCATGACGGGCTTAACGCAGATCGATCCACTCTCATCCAAATCAAATATGGGAAACATCTCCTTAGGTATCTCCTTACTGCTGGGAAGCAGCCGAGTCCCTAAGCCGGCGGCGGTTATCACAGCCTTACTTAGATGAATCATCTCCCCCCATCTCGATTCCGGATAATATTTTAATCTTAGCCGATCTGCTTGGGCGAGATTATCACCCTCCCAAGGGTTAGGAAGCGTCTAGCCAAGAGGGGATAATAGATGACGTTTCTCCTCAAAATTCTCCTATGCCTTAGGGGTATGAGGATGCTGTTAAGCGTCCTTTTGATCAAAATTCTCCTCTTCTGTCTCCTCTGCATCCTATAAAGGAGATAGAATGGAAGATTATATCCCTTGGATACCTCCAGTATCCTGAAGTAGAGGTCATAATCTTGAGCATACTCGTATCTTTCATCATAGTACCCGACCATATCGAGCACGGATCTCCTGACCATTATCGAGCTATGGGCGAATGCGTTTCTATAGGCCATCCGTTTCATGATCTCGGAATGCGTTACTGGAAGCTGAACCTTAACTGCGCGGCCGCTCTCGTCAACCAAGATATAGAACGTCCCAACGATGCCGTATTCACGGTGTCCTTCTAAGAACTTTACCTGAAGCTCCAGCTTTCTCGGATGGTACCAGTCATCGCCATCGATCCTCGCGATATATTCTCCTGAAGCCCTTCGCAACCCTCTATTGAGCGAGTAGGTTGTTCCTCGATTTTCCTCGTTTCTAAGATAGATTATCCTCTCATCGACCTCTTGTAAAGCTTTCACTATGTCTGGAGTTCTGTCGGTTGATCCGTCATCGACCACTATAAGTTCAAATTTTTTGTAAGTTTGATCCATAACCGTCTTTATCGCCTTTCTAATGGATCCTTCCTCGTTATACACGGGCATTATAACGCTTACTAAGGGTTTCCTCAATTTCCTCTACTTCCCTTCAACGGCATTCTCTATAAACCATTCCGAGAATCTCTTCACCCCTTCTTCAATCGCTATTCTTGGACGATATCCGAGCATGTTCTCAGCTTTTGAGATGTCTGCATGCGTCTCCGGCATGTCTTCTCTAGGCTTCGGAGCAGATACTATTTTAGCCTCTTTCCCTAACGTTTCCTCGAGCAACTTTACCAAGTATCTTATCTCGACGGGTTTCCCATATCCGAGGTTGAATATCTCGTAGCTGAATCTCTTTTTCATGGCCAGGATTATGCCCTCAACTATGTCGGATACGTATGTGTAGTCTCTCTTCAACCCCCCGCCATCGTAGAGGGTTATCGTCTTTCCCATCCATATGGCCCCGGCGAACTTGTAGATTGCCATATCAGGCCTCACCCTAGGACCATAAACCGTGAACAGCCTCAAACACGTTACTGGGAGGGAGAAGTCGTGGCTGAATGTGTGGAGAAGGATCTCGCAGCATCTCTTGGTGGAGGCGTAGGGGGATAGAGGCCTATCGGCTGGAAGATCCTCTTTGAAAGGTGTTTCGCTCAATCCATATACTGAGGATGATGACGCGAAGATGAATTGCTCCGCATCCTTCTCCACCGCCTTCTCCGCCAAGATGAGGGTTCCCCTCACATTCACATCAAGGTAGAGTTTAGGGATTTTTATGGATAGTCTGACGCCCGGTCTCGCGGCTAGGTGGATTATCACGGCCCTCCTCTCCAGAATCTCCTCCATAGCTTCTTCATCCCTTATGTCGGCTTCAACGAATCTGAAGCCAGCTCTGTTAAGTAGAGGTTTCAGATTTCTCTCCTTGAATCTCCTATCATAGTAGTCGTCGAAGTTGTCAACTCCGATTACGTGATAGCCCTCTTCTAGGAGCCTCTCGCAGAGATGCGAGCCTATGAAGCCCGCGCATCCGGTCACAAGAACCGTGCTCATCTCGGTATGTACTAGCGGGGGCGTCCGAGATATAAAGCGATTACGTCTCCACCCAAGAATATTCAATGTAAGCTCATAGGTGAGTTTGAAGAAATCGAATCGAGTTTGATACCGTATAGTTGCCGATTTCTGATATTCCTCTTTAGACCTCTGTGGATTAGGAAAACTCTCGATAATGAAAGCTAATAGGCTTCTGCGAACCCGGTCTCATAGGTGGCTTAGGAGCCTGTGATATAGCTTAAGATATTGTTGTTGAACTATGTCCCAGCTGAAGGTCGATACGACCCTTCGATAGGCGTTTACAGCGAGCTTCCTCGCGAGGCCCCGATCCTCTAGGAGTGTTCTCACCGCCTCCCCCACCTCCTCCACCCTCGGATCTATTAGAACCGCATCATATCCATCTCTGACGACCTCTATCGTTCCACCGACCTTGGTCGCCACGACCGGTATCTTAAGGGCCATCGCCTCGAGCAGGACCGTGCTAACCCCCTCCTCCCTCGACGGTAAGATGGCGACATCCGAGCCCGCGAGTATCCTCAAGGCTCTCCGATGGGGCAACGGCCCGAGAAATCTTAGGAGCTTTCTCCGAGCCGCATGCTCGACCAGCGATCTCAGAGGGCCGTCGCCAGCTATGACCAAGCCCCTCATCCCCCTCAGCGCCGCCTCGACGAGCAGATCTACGCCCTTCTCCCTCGAAAGCCTTCCAAGATAGGTTATCTGCGGGTCCGATACCCTTTCACGGCTCTCCGGGAGCTCGGATAGATCTATCGCGTTTGGAATATGTCTCACCTTGAATCCGAGGGATCGATAGTGCTCCGCGGCCTCCATCGTTACGGCGGTTATGGCGTTAATTCCCTTCAAGAGCCCCCGCTCAGCCAGCTTCGCAGCCTCTCCGAGGAATGGGCCGTAGAGGAGCCTTATCTGCCTCCAATAAACCCCATGAATGGTCAGGATCCTGACCCTCGCCCTCGAGGTCTTTACGGGTATCGCTGCGGGGAGATTATGGCCGTGGACCACGTCGAATCTCCTGCCAGCGGATTTTAGGGCCGCTGAGAGAGCGTAGCCTATATTCGCGACCCCCTTCCTCAGCTTGAGGCCCATGGTCTCGGATGAGAGTATCTCGACTTCATACCCACTCCTCCTCAACCTCTTTGCGAGCTGCCTCACGTGCTGCGCTATTCCCCCTACGCCTGAGATCCTCGGCGTCAGCAACAGTATCCTCGGAGGATCCATCACGGGCTCCCAACCATTCATCGGAGATTATAATATTAGGCTTGTCAGCCCATTTAGATAGGGATTTTATGCTGAGGATTAGGAAGGCTGTTATAGCGGCCGCTGGGCTTGGGACTAGGCTTCTGCCGGCGACCAAGGTGCTACCGAAGGGGATGCTCCCGATCTTCACTCGAGGCCGATCTGGCCGGATACTCCCTAAGCCCGTAATCCAAGCGGTCTTCGAGCAATTATTCGACGCTGGTATCCGGGAATTCTTCATAGTCGTCGGGAGGGAGGGGAGGTTGATAGAGGATCACTTCACGCCAGATGGGGACTTCCTGCAGCTCCTCCGTGAAAGGGGGAGAGAGTTATATGCGGATGAGCTTGAATCCTTCTACGAGAAGATCTCTGAGAGCGAGGTTATATTCTTGGAGCAGCCCGAGCCCAGGGGTTTTGGAGACGCTGTGTTGAGGGCTGAGAAGCTGATAGACGAGGCCTTCATAGTTCACGCGGGCGACACATACATAGTCTCGGGCGATTTCGAGCACCTTAGCCTGCCTCTTCAAGTCCACGAGCGGTGGAATGCCTCGGCAACGCTTCTCGTGAGGGAGGTCGATGATCCGAGGCAACGCGGCATCATGGGCGGTGAGCTTGTGGAGAATGGTGTCTGGAGGGTTGAGAGGGTCGAGGAGAAGCCTGAGAGGCCTTGGTCGAGGCTCGCGATCCTACCCATCTACATCTTCGAGCCCGAGATCTTCGACGCCTTAGCGGAGACCCCTCCCGGGAAGGGCGGCGAGGTTCAGCTCACGGATGGGATTGGGAGGCTCCTC
>JAPDJZ010000009.1 GCA_029258815.1 archaeon | reverse complement strand
TCCCCGAGAATCCTATACCCGGCTTCGAGCAGCCTCCTCCTGATCGGCTCGGGGTCAGCGTAATCCACCTCAACGTCTATATCGCTTCCGGGCTTTACGATTCCGCGCCAGACGCTTCCGACGAGCCTCGGCTTGAACTCGCCTAGCGCCTCCATGAGCTCTAGGGCCTCCGACCGCATCTCCCTCAACCTCCTCCAGTAGCCATCGCCCTCAACCAGAAGAGCGTAGGCCAGAAGCTTCACCGCAACCTCCGAGTTGCTCGGGAGAACCCGGTAGCCCAGCCTCCCAGCGGCCTTCCGCTTCGCCTCGATATACTCTTTGCAGGATCCGTGGTAGAGGAGCTTCGCCGCCTCCAGAGCTACCTCCTCTCTAGCTTGCCGGCGCCTCCGCCTCGGCTTTATCCTCCCGCACCTCCGCGGCTTCCTCCACCCTCTCCACCTTCTCCTCGGCCGGCGGCTTCTCCTCGCCGTAAACCCAGTCCGGGATCTGGAGAACCTTGCTCTTGGTTACGCCGACGTGCCTCAGGGCGGTTACCTTCTTCGCTTCCTGATAGATGTCCGAGGCGGTTTTCCCGAGAACCATTTCCTGGGATAGCTGGGAGAGGGCCAGCTCGCTCGCCGCCTTCTCCAAGATCGATTTCATTATCTTCCTTATGGTCTTGGCCTTCCACGAGTGTCTTCCGATCCGGTTATAGGTGAAGGCCGTCGTCTGAACCCTTAGGCGGAAGCCGTCCTTGGTAACGAGGTTGGTTATCAGGTCGATTCTGCTGGTCCCCCTCCTAACGAGGCTTCTAACGAATTCGCGGCCGTATTCGTGGCCGTAGAAGACGGTCTCCGCCACCGTGTCCTTGACCCTGACTATCTTGAACCTGATTAGGAGGTGTTGCTGGGAGAAGTCTCCGGTTAGGGTGTAGAGGCTTACCCAGATCGTCCTCCCGATTACCTGCTCGGGGCTCTGAGCCCAGGTCGTCCCGATCTCCTTGTAGCCGAAGTATTCCGGCGAGTAGATCGTGTATATCGTCTTCGGCGGCTTCCTCTCCGCTCTCGGCCTTCTCGACATCCTCAGGATCCGGGGAGGGCTGGTAAATAAGAGCTTTTCGGGGAAGTTTTACGGCATAAAACTTTAAAGCGCGGCGAATAGACTATCCGACGCGAATGAGAGGCTTCAAAAACATACTTCTCGCCGCCCTTTTCCTAGCTCTTATAGCCGGGTTAACCGTTCACGCTCACGCCCAAGCCAGCGACCGCGTTCTCGTCCTCGTCGCAGTCCCTCCTCTAAAGACCGTAGTCGAGGCGGTCGGGGGAGATAGGGTTGAAGTTAAAAGCATTCTGCCGGCCGGAGCCGATCCGCATAGCTACGAGCCCGCCGCCCAAGAGCTCCTAAGCCTAGTATCTAATGCCTCCCTAATCGTCATGACCGGGCCTCATCACCTCCCCGTCGAGGAGAGGCTCGGGGAGCTCGCCGAGGAGGGGCTTCTCAGAGTTCCGATACTAGATTATCGAGATTACCTCGACTATGGGCTGAGAATCCTAAGCATACCCGATACCGGCGCCCCAAACCCGCACGGATACGCCTACTCGATTACGGGGCTCAGGGCCATCGCTAAGGCTTGCGCGGCCGAGCTATCCCGAATAGATCCTAAGAACTCGGATTACTACGAGAAGAGGCTTAGAAGCTATCTCGGGAAGCTCTCAAGCCTGGAGGAGAGGATTAGGAGGATGGGGGTTGAGGGCGTGAGGGTGGTTCTAGGGGGGCCGGCGCTCCAATATCTCGCGGAGGATCTCGGCCTGAGGGTTGAGGGGATGATCTTGAAGGCTCATGGCGCCGAGCCGACGCCGGAAGACGTAACGAACGCGGTTAGAGCTGTTAGGGATAAGCGCGTCGAGCTGGTGGTGTTAAGCGATCTAGAGCTTAAGGATAATCCGGAGCTCGCGAGGATGCTGGAGGAGAACGGGGTTAGGTACGTCGTCGTCCCGCTTCTCGAGGTCTCGGATCAGCCCGAGCTAGCCCCCCTCCTAGCCGCAGCGCTTCTGAAGAGCAACGTCCAAGCCTACGGCGGCTCCGCGACGAGCCTTCTCGAACTCATCGCATTCCCATCCCTTCTAGCGAACCTGATTCTACTCCTATTCCTCATACTTTTGGTCATGAAGGTGAGGAGAGGTGGCTGACGTAGAGCTTAGGAGCGTCTCCTATAGCTTCAACGGCAGGATCGCGCTCGAGGACGTCTCGTTTGAGCTAGATTCGCCTTTCTTCTGCGCGGTTATGGGGCCTAACGGCGCCGGGAAGACCACCCTACTCAAGGTCATGCTGGGTCTCCTCAAGCCTCAGAGAGGCAGCGTTAGGATCTTCGGCCATGACGCGGTTAGGGAGGCGAACGCGGTTAGGAGGCTCGTCGGATACGTTCCCCAGATAGTTAACGTGGACATCCACGTCCCGATGACCGTCGAGGAGGTCGTGGCCATGGGCGCCCTGTCGAGAGACCTGCCCCCGAGGTTCATGACGAGGGATATCAGGAGGAGGGTTGAGGAGGTTCTAAAGCTTGTGGAGCTCGACGAGCCGTCGGCGCTATTCCAAGAGCTTAGCGGAGGCCTGAGGCAGAGGGCTCTGATAGCGAGGGCCTTGATAGGCGAGCCCAGGCTCCTGCTCCTCGACGAGCCGTACTCGATGCTGGACTTCGACATGAAGTGCGAGATATCCGAGCTGCTCTACAGGCTTCACAAGGAGAGGGGTGTCGATATACTTCTGGTCGCCCACGAGCTCAGCCCATGCATCCACCTAGAGCCCATAGTCGTCTTATTGAATAAGCGGGTTTACGCCGTCGGGAGGGCTGGAGAGGTCTTGACGATCGAGAATCTGAGGAAGGCTTATCCGGGGCTAACCGAGGTTCCGGCGGGCTTCATCCTCGGGGAGGATCACGGATGATCGATCTACTCATCCTAATCTACCTCTCGGCCGCCGCTGGCGGGCTCCTAGTCGGGTCGATAAGCCTGCCGCTAATCCTCTCGCGGGGAACGCTCTTCGCCCTAACCATGACCCACTCGGTCCTCGGCGGGGCGATCCTCGGAGTCTACCTCAACGCGGTACTCGGCCTAGGGATACCCATCCCCGTAACGGCTTTTCTAACAGCCTTAATCCTATCCATCCTCGTGGCCGAGCTATCCGGGAGGGTGTTCTCGGAGGATGTCGCGATAGCCTTAGTGGTCTCGATAGCGACGACCATAACCGTAGTCTTCAGCTATCTCGTGGTTCAGGTCTCCTCGACCGGGCTCGCCCAGGCATGGCTATACGTCGCCGGAAGCTCGGCGATAGCGACCTCCGAGGACCTCCAGAAAATGCTATCCGCCTTGGTGGTAGTCGCCCCGCTAATGCATCTAATCACCCGGGAGCTCAAGTACATCGCGTTCGACCTAGATGGGGCGATAGCCATGGGGCTTAACGTTCGGGTTTACAGATACCTCTTCTTCGGCCTCAGCGCCCTCGCGACCTCGATCCTAGCCTCGAGCATAGGTATACTTGCTACTCATATACTCCTAGCAGTTCCCGGGGCTCTGGCCGTGAAGCTTGCGAGGAGAGCCCCCTACCTCCTATCCTATCTCTCGGCGATCGGCCTCACCCTCGGGGGATTCCTCATCTCCCAGCTCCTGAGAATACCCCCGAGCGGCGGAATAGGGATACTCTCGGCATTCGCGATACTCGGGATGGTGGTTAAGCGTGAGCAAGCTTAGCCTCAGAAGAATAGACTACCTGATCGCCGTCTTCAAATGCTGCAAGGAGAAGGGGTATGCTAGGCAGCATGAGATCATCGACGAGCTCGGGGTCGCGAAGCCGACGGCGAGCCTGATGATAGGGAGGCTTAGAGATGAGGGCTATCTACAGGTCCGGCGGAGAAAGATCTTCCTCGGCAGGAAGGGCGAGGAGGCGATCCGGGAAGCCCTCTGGAAGCATGGGGTGATGGAGAGCGCTCTCGTAAAGCTCGGCCTCTCCTCGAAGGAGGCGTGCGAGATTTCGTGGAGTATCGTGGATAGGATCCCGAGGAGCGCCGTCGAGCGGATATGGAGAAGCCTCGGATCCCCGGATAGCTGTCCATGCGGATACGAGCTACCTACGGATGAGGGTGATGTCTTGAGCTACGAGGTTTGCATGGTTTCGAGGAACTCTAGGTCGAAGCGGCTTTAACGGCTCTGAGAACGAGGGCCGCCATGGCGAGGATGTCGTCTATCGTCGCTAGAAGCGAGCTAACGGGCCTACTCGAGTAGATCCTGAAGCGTATAGTCCTCCCCTCGCGCTCGACGTCCAGCCTGAGGCCCTCTGGTAGAGGCTCGTTATCCGGCTCGAGGGATCTTAGGACTAGCTCGGCCAACCCCCCGCTCTCGAAGCTCATTAAAAGCTCCGCCTCGGCCTCGACTACCTCGCTCGACACCGCTCCCCCACCCCGCAGCCTAGCCCCCGAGGTTTGAAAGCTCCTCCTCGATTATTCTATCGAGTTCTAGGAGGAAGAGGGCCTTCTTCGTCTTCGGGATGTTCGCCCCCGCCGCTACGTCGTGGCCTCCTCCCCTCCCTCCTACGAGCTGAGCCGCCTTCGCTAGAAGCTTCCCCAGATTTAGCCCCCTCTCGATGAGCTTCCTCGACGCTCTAGCCGAGATCTTTATCGAATCCTCTCCCTGGGCTAGGGCTATCAGGATCTTATCCTCTCCCTGAACTCCCATCGAGGATAGCATGGACGCGACGGAGCTTACGAGCCTATCGTCTATCACGCTCCCGCCGTCGATCACGTAGACGTTCTTCAGCTCCTGCCTACTCTCCTCCCTCATGGCGTATTCGATCGCCTCCGCCATCCTCCTCCTATACTCCTCTAGAACCCTCTGAGCCTCGTCGAGAAGCTCGCCCCTGCTACCCATCGCTATCGCCACCCCAAGCCACTCGTTCCCCGTCTTCCCGCAGGCGTTGAGGAGGAAGGCGAACTCCCGAGCATCCCTGAGATACGTCCAAGGCTCCTCCCGAACGAGCTCGTAAACCTCTCCCACAAGCTCCCTCGCTATGCTCGGGGGAAGGCCGAGAGATGCGAGGTGCTTCAGGATGCCGTTATAGAGCCTCTTCTTCTCGTCCTCGGATAGCTCCGCCAAGACCCTCCACCGATCATCCTCCTTGATCTTTATCCCGAGCTCAGTTAGGAGGCTGTAGGCGTTCGCCTCGTTCCCGGAGAGCCCGACTATGAAGGGGTTCATCGTGCTCGCCAAGGCCACGTGAACGGGCTTAAAACTCCTGCCGTAGAGGAGCAGATCCTCCTCGACCCTGAGCAGCTCGTTCTCAACGGCTTCCCCCACGATCCGCTCGTTCAGTCCGTTAAGCCTCC
>JAPDJZ010000069.1 GCA_029258815.1 archaeon | reverse complement strand
TTCGGCGCTTATCCTCGGGAGGGCGACGGCTATCAGCATGACGTTCATCGCTGTCAGCCCGTAGACTAGGCACATGAGCGCCAGTAGGGTGTAGTGGAATCTTCGGAGAGGCTGAGCTTCCAGAAGCTCGATCGCGCTCATTCCTAGGACGCCGTCTTAAATTTCGTGGGAGGCTCTTTAAACTTTCTTCGAGGAATTTTTCGGGGAGGCGTTAGGCGAATTGGTCTAGGAATCTGAGCCTTTTCGCTGGATGTGGGTGGGTGCTGAATAGCTCTAGGAGGAGGCTGGGCTTTTCGCGCTTGATCTCCTCGACTATTCTATCGACGTCGCCGTAGCCTCTCACGGCTATGTCCGGGTCCGAGATGAAGAACATCTTAAGCTGGTTGTGGGCGCCCCTCTTAGCCTTCGGAATCCTACCGGTCGCGATCATTATCTTTACCAGGCCGCGCTGGAGGCTCCTCGCCCCGTTCCTCACCACGGTGGCGGCGTGGGAGTCGGCGTAGTATTCCCTCAGCCTGCTCATGTAGAAGATGAATAGGTTGAAGAGGTAGCTCACGGCTATCAGGAGGATTCCTATCAGGATTATGAGACCTCCGCCCTCATCCCTCTCCCGGTAGCCTCCGCCGAACCAGCCCGAGAGGTATAGGCTGTATCCGATGTAGTAGATTATCGCCGGGATTAGGCTTATCATCATCATTAGGATTACGTCCTTATGCTTTAGATGGCCTATCTCGTGTCCAACCACGGCCTCGATCTCATCTCGATCGAGCGCTCTGAGAAGCCCGCGGGTTACCGCGACCATGTTCCCGGTCAGGGGGCTTCCATAGGCGAAGGCGTTCGGAATATCTATCTCGGCGAGCATTAGCCTCGGGGGCTTGCTTAATCCGCTGGCTACGGAGATCTTCGCGACGGCCTCGTGGAGCCAGGGATACTCGGTTCGCTTAAGCTCCCTAACCCTGTAGATCGCGTTGATTATGTATGGCCCCATGAGCCACTGGAGGAAGTGGAAGGCTATGACGAAGCCTAGGATCCCGTAGAGCCCGTAAAGGGGCATTCCTAGGTAGAGGAGGACTCCCGCTAGGATCAGGGTCGCTAGACCCGTTACTACGGCCCAGATCCCTATCATGGATATTCTTAGCTTGAGTAGGGATAGCCTAGCCCTCTGGGGGAGGCTTCTATAAGCCTCGGCCACTCCCTCCCACCGACTATGCACTAGAGGCTCGGCGCCTATTAACCTTGAATACCGCTCTTCGGCGGGGAATTCGCCTTCGGGATTCCGGGGCCGCCCGCCGGGTAGATTTATTTCTTACCTATGCATAGAAGATTCGTGGAGGTGAGGTTAAGCTAGATGAAGCCTGCGCACGTGGCGTTCTTCGAGGAGCCTAGGCCGCCCATACCGGGGAACGTTCTCTTCGAGGCTCTCACGCCTCCTAGGGAGATAGTCTTGGCGGTTAATCCCAGGGTTACGAGAGAGGTCGTGGAGGGGGTTCTCCAAGCTGCCAAGGATTCGGAGAACGTGGTCATCCTAGAGCTAGCCCTATCCGAGATGAATCTCAAGGGGGGATATACCGGGCTTACGCCCAAAGCCTTCGCCGAGAGGGTTAGGAAGGCCGCCGAGAGGGTGGGCTGGTACGGATACGTCCTACACGCGGATCACGTAACGATAAAGAAGGGGACCGACGAGGAGATCGAGAACGTTAAGCGCGAACTCGACGCCCGAGTCGAGGCAGGGTTCACGAGCTTCGCGATAGACGCATCCTATCTCTTTGACCTGACGAAGGATACGGTTCCGGAGCAGCTTAGGAGGATAATCGAGGTCGGGACCGAGATGTTCAGATACCTCGATGAGAAGATAGGCCACAGGAACTATGGAAGGGAGGGAGAGGTCGGCGAGATCGGGAAGAGCGAGCTGACCGAGGTATCCGAGGCCCTTCACTACGTCGAGTCCATGAAGAAGAATGGAGTAGACCTTCACTGGCTCGCGATAAACAACGGGTCGAAGCACGGCGTATCCGTGGACGCGGAGGGAAACGTCATCCCCCAGCTCGGGATAAACATCAAGAGAACTGTCGAGATAGTTCAAGCCCTCTGGGATCACGGGTATCCGACCAGAGTCGCCCAGCACGGGATAAGCGGGACTCCCCTCTACCTCATCGCCGAGAAGTTCCCGAAGGGGATGATAGGGAAGGGTAATGTCGCGACCTACTACATGCTAACGGTTTACGATATCCTGAGGGTCTACGAGCCCGAGCTCTACAACAGGATCCATAAGTGGGTTATCGATAACTACGCGAAGGAGGGGGTTCCGGAGGCCGAGACGTTCGTTAAGAACTCGAAGTACGCTCTGAAGGTCTTCTTCGACGACTTCGATAAGATCAGCGACGAGGCCAAGAACGTGATAAGGAGCAGGGCTTACGCGGACACCCTGCTGCACATGAAGGCCTTCGGGATGGAGAAGACCGCGAAGAGGGTTTACGACTACATCCAGAAGAAGGGCGTCAAGTACTGGTAGAATCTCCCAGCGCTCTTTCTTTCACTCAAACTTTATGACGCGTGGAAAATAAGTGGGGGAGAAGTTTAGAAGTCCTCCTTGATTATCGTCTTCCTGCCATTCGCCCTGCATCTCTGAACGGCCTTGTTTATCAGCTCTCTAACCGCTTGATCGAGCCCTTCCAGAGCGTCTGATGCAAGCCTCATACCCTCCGGCAGAAGCTCCCTCACCTTCGATTCAACTATCACTCTTTCGCGGGGCATGAACACCCACTCATATTCTCGGGAAATCGCCGGTAATTTAGGCTTTATCCTTTCGAGCGGCTCGGGATATGGCTCCGGGTATCAACTACTTGGAAACGCATATATAACGGAAAACCGGCCGGCGGCGTTTTCGCGGCCGAAGACCTCCTCCGAGCCCGTTGGCCAGGGGGTTACCGCGTCGGGAAAATGGTTAAAGTAGCATGGCGGCTAACTAACCTAAGGTGAGCTGGAATGGTTGAAGCCCGCATCTTCAGAGCGTACGACATCAGGGGGGTTTACGCCAAGGATCTAACCGAGGAGGTCGCGGAGCTCATAGGCCTCGCCTACGGAACCATGCTCGGGAACAAGGGGCTGACCGTCGTCGGCAGGGATGTTAGGATCGGCGGGGACGTTCTGGCGAGGGGGATGGCGAGGGGCTTATCGAGGGCCGGATGCGACGTTCTTGAACTCGGAATCGTAACGACCCCGATGCTCTACTTCTCAGCCATGCACTTCGAGGCCGATGGAGGGGTTCAGGTTACGGCGAGCCATAATCCGCCCGAGTGGAATGGGTTTAAGCTCGTGAAGCCGGGGGGCGCGACGCTCTCGGCCGGGGCTGGAATGGAGGAGCTCAAGGATAGGGTTCTCAACCGCAGGTTCAGGGAGGCGGATAAGCGCGGCGAGATCAGGAAGGTTGACACGATCAAGCCCTACATCGACTTCATCACCTCAAAGTTCTCCTTCGATCGAAAGCCCAAGATAGCGTTCGACTACTCTAACGGCGCGGTCGCCGTCGTCATGCCGAAGATAGTCGAGAGGCTCGGATTAGAATCCGCGGCCATAAACGAGACCCCGGATGGGAGGTTTCCGGGACACCTTCCGGAGCCCACCGAGGAGACGTTGAAGGATCTCCAAAGGCTCGTCCTAGATTCTGGGGCTGACTTCGGAGCCGGGTTCGACGGGGACGGGGATAGGGTCGTATTCGTGGACGACCGCGGGAGGATCATACCGGGGGACATAACCCTCGCGATCTACGTCAAGCATCTGGATAGGAGGGGGAAGGTTGTCTTCGACGTATCGAGCAGCAGCGCTCTCAAGGAGGTTATCCTCGAGAAGGGGTGCGAGCCGGTCGAGATGAGGGTCGGCAGGGCGTTCATCCTTAATGCGGTTAGGGAGCTTAACGCGGTGATAGGGGGAGAGAAGAGCAACCACTTCTACTTCCCCGAGATCTGGGGATTCGACGACGCAGTCTACGCGACCTTAAGGATGGCGGAGATAATAGCGAGGAGCGGGAAGAAGCTCTCCCGGCTCGTGGAGGAGGTGCCCAGCTACCCCTCGATCCCGATCAGGACCTTCGAGTGCCCCGACGAGCTTAAGGGCAGGGTGGTCGAGCAGATCGCGGAACATTATCGAAGGCTCGGCTTGAAGGTGAATACGATAGACGGGGTGAAAGCCTATTTCGACGATGGATGGGTCCTCGTGAGGCAATCTAACACCATGCCCCAAGTGAAGATGACGGCCGAGGCAAAGACCGAGAATAGGCTTAGGGAAATAGTCTCGGAGGCCGAGAACCTGATTATGGAAACCATCAAGAAGCTTAGGGAGCGTGGATGAAGAGCCTCGGGAAGCTATCTATACCTCTTCTTCATCCACTCGGGACTCCGGCTCTGGTTTCGGCGGCGGCGGAATTGGGGATATGGGCGGCTTCCCCGCTTCTGCCTCCTCCTTAGGCCGGATGTAATACATTCTCGCAAGTATGACCGGCGCTATCACCGATGTCAGAATCACCATCCAGATTGCTTGGACGTAGATTTCCTCCCCGATAACGCCCCTGCTTAGAGCTAGGCTCGCTATTATGATCCCCAGTTCTCCGCGCGGAACCATTCCCACACCTATTCTAGCGCTTCCCATGAGATTTCTTAGCTTGATCATGGCGGCTCCGAAGCACCCGACGAACTTGCTCATGACCGCCAGCGCCGTCATCAGGAGTATTCCTAGGATTACTTGATCCGTTATGAGTCCCAAGTTCACCCTAGCGCCGACGACCGCGAAGAATATGGGGCTGAAGATCGTATTGATGTGCCGGATGAATTCCCTGATATGAGGGAGGGCTCTGGACTCGGCGATCGCCATCCCGGCAGCGTAGGCTCCGATTATCGGCGAGAGCCCTATCCCTCCAGCGATCGCGGCTAGGATGAAGGCAGACGCTATGGCCGCCGCTTCGACCGCTCCCTCGGCCTCTAGGGCCATGAATCTCTCGATCATCCGCGGGAGGACGTAGGCTCCTATTCCGACCATCGCGAACCAGATTACGAAGAATAGGCCTATTATCTTAGCCGCCTCGTAGAAGCTTACCTCGCCGTAGGTTATTATCGAGGTTACGATTGCGAGGATGGCGACCCCGAGGATGTCGTCGATGACAGCCGCGTTTATGAGGAGCGTTCCCTCCTCGGTTCTTAGAAGATCTAGGTCCTCTAGGACCCTAGCGCTGATCGCTATGCTCGTCGCCACCATTATCGCGCCTATGCAGAGCGCCGTCGTCTGGGATAAGCCGACAAACCTGTAAAACTCGTAGCCGACTATGAAGGGAATTATCGCGCCGAAGACCGCTACTAGAACGGCCCAGATGCCGGTTTCCCGCAGGCTCGTCAAGCCCATCTCGAGGCCCATCGAGAAGAGGAGCATTATCGCGCCTATCTCCGCGAAGGCGTTAACGTGCTCGTTCAAGACGACGAGAGGCTCACCGAATACCACGATTCCCGCGCC
>JAPDJZ010000082.1 GCA_029258815.1 archaeon | reverse complement strand
GGCCGAGCACCTATAGCAAGATAATCGAGATCCTCAAGGAGCGGGGATACGTGATCGAGCGGGCCGGAAGGCTAATCGCGACCCGGAAGGGCATCAACATCTACAATTACCTGATCGAGAGGTTCGGCCGCTACGTCTCCGAGGAGCTTACGAGAAAGCTCGAAGCCGATATGGATCTCGTCGAGCGGGGAGAGGCGAACTATCAGGAGATTCTCAGGAAGCTGTATGAAGAGGTTATGGGGATAAGGGAGACCCCGGCCATGGTCGAGGAGGCCGGCTCATAGCCTCGACGGGGAGGGTGGTGCCGGTGCGCTACAAGCTTCTAGGCGAGGGGGCTATGGTTCTCGAGGGAAGGCTCGACGAGCTCGCCGAGGCTGAGGCGGTTGTCTTCGACTGCGACGGCGTTCTAATAGACTCGACGAAGTCGTATCATCTAGCCGATAAGATCGCGACGTGCGTAATTCTGGGCGAGTTATACGGGGTCGAATTCTTCCTAGGAGAGGATTTCGAGGACGCCTTAAGGAGAATCGAGGTTCTGGGGGGATTCAATAACGATTGGCATAAAACGGCTCTCATGATTCAGGCGATCTCGATCCACCTTAAGCCGCCGAAGACGATTAGGAGAGACCTCGGCAGGGTAGATGTGAGCGGATACGTTAAGCGGTGCGAGGTCGGAGAGTCCTCGCCGGAGGAGGTTAAGACGGCTATAGACTGGGTTAGGGTGAAGGCGGGGGAGATGTATGGAAGATACGTCGATCTGAAGTTCTTCGAGAAGGAGTTGGAAGAGGAGGCTGAGAAGCTCGGAAGAATAGAGGAGCTCAAGAAGTTGCGAGAAGCTCTCGGGCCGCTTACCGGCTACGGATCGGGTTTGCTGACCACGCTTTACGATGAGATCTACCTTGGAGAGGAGGGGATTAGGGAGAAGTATGGATCAAAGCCGAGATATGTTTCTTGGAGAGGATTGCTCGATCGGGAGGTCGTCCTAGTTCGGGAGGAGGTTTTGGAGGAGCTTCTAAGGCTTCTTCCGCGGGGGATCGCCATGGCGACCGGTAGGGGCAGGTGGGAGACCGAGAAGGTTCTCGGAAGCTTAACTAGGTACTTCGATCTAGACGTAGGCGTCTTCTCGGCCGACGACCCGATGAGCTACGAGAAGCCCTCCTCGAAGATTTTATTGGAATGCTCTAGGAGGCTTGGAGCCGGGAGGATAATCTACGTCGGAGACTCGTTCGAGGATCTACTCTCGGCGAGGAGGGCGTCGGAGGAGGGGCTGGACGCGCTCTTCGTCGGGGTTCTCACGAACCCGTATTCGCTGGACCTCTTCATCGAGCAGGAAGCCGACGCCATAATAGACGACGTGAACGTGCTTCCAAAAATCCTGAAGAAGGAGGAGAAGTTTTGGAGCCCCTACTAGAGGAGGGCGACCCGGGTTGAGATACGTTAAGCTGATAGATAGCATGAGAAGCTTCCTAATGTATTGGAGGGAGTATTCCGGCGGAAGCCCCGAGGAGATGTTCTCAGGCTGGCTCACCGCATATATCTCGAACTTCCCCGAGTTCCTGATCTTCGAGGTATCATATTGGCGCGGCCTGGAGAGGCTAGGGAGGCAGATGATTGAGAAGGTCCTCCCGAGGCTGGATGAGCTTATTCACGGCTTGATCGAGGCTTGGATGAACTTCCTCCAAAACGTGGACCAAGTATGCATCCTAGCGAGCGAGAGGCTCGGGTTCCGGAGGCCCCCGATAATCGGGATATACGTGGGCTCGGGCTGGAAGTCTAGGATCGTCTCCTCGATCTTGGATGAGCCCATGCTCTTCATCGATCTTGGCGGGCTGGCTAGCCTCGGGTGGGTCGGCGGGCGAGACGTTAGGGGCGTTGTAGCCTTCGGTCTCGGCCAGCTGCATCACGCGATCGCGAGGGGCGGGGCTCAGGAGATCGAGAAGCTCGAGTCAGACCCGTTCACGAGGCTTTATGCTCAGGGATACGCCCAGTTCTCGGAGAACCTGATCTTGGGGGAGGATTCGTGGCACGGGCTCGGAGTGGGATGGCTTAGAAGATGCGGGGAGATGGAGTCGAGTCTAGCCGAGATCTACCTCGAGGCAGCCGAGAAGGGGCGGGTCGAGGATTTCTACGACCCGGAGGGCGTCGTAGCCGGCTTAAGGCTCCCGGGAAGATACTTGGGCTACAAGCTCGTGAGCAGGCTCAGGAAGCTGGGGATGAGCCTAGCGGAGATCTCGAGGCTCTCCGAGGACCGCGCTAGAAGGCTTTCCAGAGACTTTCTCGAGGAGTTGGCCGGCAGATGACGCGGGAAGACCAGCTCCGAATCCTTATATCCAAGCTACCCCATAAAAAACCTAATGGAAGAGGTTAAGCTTAAGCGTAGGGGAGAGCTGTTTAAGGATGAGGAGGGAAACCTCCTCCTAGTTAACGAGGCGAATGAAGCATATAGGGTTGACGAGGTTGTAGCCTATGTTTGGAGCATCTGCGACGGAAAAACGATCGAGGAGGTCGTTACGGAGTTCGCGAACCTAAGCGAGACGAGCATAGAGGAGATCAAAGCTCCGCTAATGGATCTAATAAACAGGCTCAAATCCGCTTCGCTGATCGAGTAGGGCTTCGAGGCTCCTTCGAGAGGAAATCCGTCTTTTCAACGCTATAAGCAGCTTTATTCCACGTTTTCCGGGAAATGTTGGATCTTCTAAACCTCTCGAAATCCGTGATTTCCCTCCTAATAGTAGTCGATCCCCTCGGGAACATACCGATCTTCCTCGGGATCACCGGGGGCCTAGCTCCGGATCAGAGGAGGAGGGCGTTCGATATCGCGGTTATAACGGGCTTCAGCCTCCTAACGGGGTTCGCCATCCTAGGCGAGTGGGTCCTAAGAATCTTCGATATAGAGCTCTACAGCTTCAGGATAGCGGGCGGGCTCCTCCTTCTCTTCATAGCCCTAGAGCTTCTCATGAAGACGAGCTACGAGGCCAGAGGCTACAGTCCCGAGCAGGCGGGCGCGGTTCCCCTAGGGGTTCCGCTCCTCGTCGGCCCCGGGGCGATCACGACCGTTATAATAATCTTGAAGGCTTTCGGGATAGTGGTAGCGACCCTCTCGGTGGCGATAGTGGCTATCGCGACGTGGCTCATCCTGAGGTTCTCCTCCCCGATTCACAGGGCTCTAGGCGAGGTCGGGGCGACCGTCGTCTCCAAGGTGATGGCCATGCTCCTAGCGGCGATAGCCGTTCAATTCATCTTGGAAGGAGTGAGGGAATACCTTATGAGGCTTCGATGATCCTGATATGCTCGGTGAAGGGGTCGTGGAGTATAGGAGGCTCGGGAGAAGCGGCGAGCGGATAGCCGCGATAGGCTTGGGGACTTGGAGGATCGGGGGCGGGATGGCGGCGGACTACTCGATGGATCGGGAGGCGGTCGAGGCGATAAGATACGCCGTCGAGCTGGGGATGAACCACATAGATACCGCGGAGATATACGGCGGAGGCCACGCGGAGGAATTGGTTGGAGAAGCGGTCAAGGTCTTCCGTAGGGATGAGGTCTTCATAACGAGCAAGGTCTGGCATACGAACCTGCGGTACGACGACGTAATCAAGGCGTGCGAGAGAAGCTTGAGAAGGCTCGGAACAGGCTACATAGACCTCTACCTGATACACTGGCCGAACCCCGCCGTCCCGATCTCCGAGACCATGAAGGCCATGGAGAAGCTGCATAGGGAGGGGAAGATAAGATACATCGGGGTCAGCAACTTCTCGGTAAAGGAGCTTGAGGAAGCCAGGCAAGCCCTCTCGACAACCGACGTCGTCGCGAACCAGGTCGAATACAGCCTATACGAGAGGAGGGTTGAAAGGGATTTGATCCCCTATTGCTCTAGGGAGGGGATAACCGTAATCGCCTACAGCCCCTTGGGAAAGGGGAGGATTGCTCGGGAGGCCGCCGAGGGCAGAAGCGCGAGGGCTAGGATCCTGAACGAGATCGCCGAGAAATACTCGAAGACCCCTGTCCAGGTAGCTTTGAACTGGGTGATCTGGCGCGAGGAGGTGGTGACGATACCAAAATCCATTAAGAAGGATCATCTTAGGGAGAACGCTGGGGCGGCCGGATGGAGGCTCGGGGCGGAGGATTATCGAAGGATCTCCGAGGCGTGGGCTTGATTAAGGTTTAAATTAAAACTCTCTCCGCGTTCGAGAGCGGGCCATGGATTTTAAGCGGATCTCGGAGACCATACTCTTCGCGGCTCTCTACTTCGCGATAACCTTCATCCTAGCCCCGATAAGCTTCCTACCATTTCAGGTCAGGGTCTCGGATGCGCTCATAATGCTCTCGGCGGCTCTGGGGACGAGCGTGGTCTACGGAGTCTTCCTGGGATGCCTCCTCGCGAACCTCTTCCCGGTGGGCTATCCGCCGAACCCGCTCGACGTGGTCTTCGGGAGCTTGGCAAACCTCGCCGCATCCTATCTAGTCTACCTAATCTGCTACGGCAGGCTTAGCTTGAGGCGGGCGGTGATCTCGGCGGCGTGCTCCTCGCTCATAATAACCCTAGTCGTGGGATCGTATCTTCCATTCCTGATACTTCCGAGGGTGGAGTTGCTCGACGTCTTGTGGATCGGCTACCTCGGCGTCCTCCCGGGGGAGCTGGTGGCCCAGCTGGTCATCGGGGTTCCGCTCCTGCTCGCATTAGAGAAGGCCGTTAGGCGCTGAATCAGCTTTGCCGGGTCTCATCATTTTAGGGGGTTTATCCGGTCAGCAAAGCCGGGAATCATCACAGTTTATCCTCGGATAATCGTAATCGCCGGGGATATTTGAATCTCAACCTGCGGGTTAGGGAAAACTTAACATGATGTTAGATGCTTGGGAATCCTTGGTTAGGTATGAGGCTCGTGATAGATGATGAGGTTAGGAGGCTTTTCCCGGATCTGAGCGTCCTCCTGGCCGAGCTGGGGGACCTCTCAGTCCGCGAGAGGGATGAGGAGCTTGAGGAGTTTAAGCTCGAGGTTTATGGGAGGATTAGGGCTAGGTATAGGCTCGAGGATCTTAAGGACGATCCGGTGGTTAGGGCTTATAGGAGCTTCTTCTGGAGGATAGGGCTCGACCCCACGAAAACCAGACCCGCGGCCGAGGCTTTGATCAGGAGGATCTTGGCCGGGAGGGGGCTGCCGACGATAAACACCCTCGTGGACGCCTACAACCTCGCCTCCGCCGAGGCCTGCATAGCCCTAGCCGCCTTCGACGCGGATAGGATAGCCGGGGACGAGCTGGTCATGAGGCTTGCGAGAAGCGGCGAGGGGTTCCTCGGAATAGGGATGGAGAAGCCTAGGATTCTCCGAGGAGGGGAGATAGTGGTCTCGGATGCCGAGAGGCTTATAGCTATCTACCCCTATCGGGACGCGGACTATAGTAAGATAACCCTAGCTACTAGGAGGATCTACTTGATGACCTGCGGCGTCCCGGGGATAGGCTTGGAAAAGCTGAAGGAGGCCGAGGCGCTCGCGGCAAGCTACATCACGCGCTT
>JAPDJZ010000022.1 GCA_029258815.1 archaeon | reverse complement strand
CCGATCGCCACCAGCCTGACCTTCGCGGCCCCGTGCTTCCCCGGCTTGCTCTTCTCAAGCTCCACAATTCTGCAAGGCTCCCCGTCGATCACCACGTTGTGGCCAACTTTTAAAGAGCCGAGCTCGGCAGGCTTGCTCATGCTCTCCTATGTTTGAGCTTTCGAGAGATATAAGAACGTTCTTCCCAGCTCTCCCCCGGCCCTCGAGATAACGTTATTAAAATCCCGCCCCCTCTAACGCCTAATCGTGAGGCTTCTTGGGATCCGTGATTAGCCTCAGGTTCTCAGATTTGAACGGCGTCCTCAAGGAGGTGCTGATTTCGGAGCGGGAGTTTGAGAAGGCTTCTTCGGGGGGCGTCTGGTTCGACGGCTCCTCGATCGAGGGCTTCGCTAGAAGGTTTGAGAGCGATATGATGCTGGTGCCCGACACCTCGGCAAGCTACCTAATTAACGGGGTGAAAACCTACTTCTGCGATGTTTACAGGTCCGGAAAGCCTTTCGAGGGAGACCCCAGAACGATCTTGAAGAAGATCATGGAGGAGGTCGGCGGGAGGAGCGGCTTCACCCTGATCGCTGCGGGAGAGCTTGAGTTCTACGTGCTGAGAGGCCGCGAGCCCATCGACGGCGGAAGCTATTTCGACGTATCCCCGAGGGATAAGGCTAACATCATCAAGATCGCCATCGCGAACAAGCTCTCGGAAGCGGGGATAGATTGGAGCAGCGGCCACCACGAGGTAGGGCCGGGGCAGAACGAGGTCGATATACTCCACGATCACGGGCTGAGGATAGCGGATAAGACCCTCCTAACCAAGAACATCGTTAAGCTCGTCTGCGAATCCATGGACCTAAAAGCATCCTTCATGCCCAAGCCGTTCTATGGAAAGCCGGGGAACGGCTTTCACATCCACCTAAGCCTATGGTCCGGGGAGAAGAACCTCTTCTATGACGAAAAAGATCCCTACAAGCTCTCCGATATAGCCAAAAACTTCATAGCGGGGATCTTCGAGCACGTTGACGCGATTACCGCGATCGCGAACCCCACCGTGAACTCCTATAAGAGGCTTGGAGAATTCGAGGCGCCGAGATACGTCTACTGGGGGATGAAGAATAGGGACGCCCTAATAAGGATCCCCGAGTTCCGCGAGAATGCCGGGGCGAGAATAGAGTATAGAGCTCCCGACCCCTCGTCCAACCCGTATCTGCTCCTCACGGCCTTACTCGCCGCCGGGGTGGATGGGATTAAGAGGAACTTGGAGCCTCCTAAGCCGATCGAGAAGGACATCTACGAATACGGCCTCTACAGAAGCCTTCCAACCCTGCCCCAAACCCTGGAGAAAGCTCTAGACGCCCTAGAGGAGGACGCCCTGCTCATGGAAGCCCTAGGGCTCGCCGGCGAGAACTTCATCAAGCTTAAGAGGCAGGAGTGGCTGGAATACACCTCCAGAAAGATAACCGACTGGGAGTATGAGAGATACTTCGACGTTTAGTGCTTGAGGCGTTCGGGGGCCGGCGCCATTCACCAACATATATAAGCCTCTTCCTATACGTGTTTAGAAAGCTCCTGAGGAAGGGGATGAATATGAATTCCAGATATCTGAACTCGAAGTCTACGAACTGGACTGCCCTGCGCGTAAAGGACCCCGCGGCCTCCTCGGGTATGTGCCCGCTATGCATCGAGGACTGCCCGTTCATCTGTGAGATCACACTTTCGGCATTCCGCGGCAGAGAAGCGCTTTACCCGGCGCCGTTCTACTTCGGGGCCTCAACCGCTGGAGCCGTCAAGGATTATGGCCTCGACTGGAGCCACTTCAACTTCCACTGCGAGGTAAGGGGGGCTGAGGGAATAGAGCCCGACCCGGATAAGGCTCTTTTCCCGAACGTTGACGTCGAGACAATCGTCGGCGGAGTTAGGCTCAGGATACCCGTCATAACCGGGGCGCTGGGATCGACGGCCGTGGCCGCTAAATACTGGAGAAGCTTGGCTGTCGGCGCGGCCCTCTCCGGGATAATAATCACGATAGGGGAGAACGTCTGCGGAATGGATCCCGAGGCGGAAATCGTTGATGGTAAGATCGTCAGGTCGCCGGCCCTCGAGGAGAGGGTGAAGGCGTATAGGGAGTTCTGGGATGGGAAGTACGGCGGCATCGCGGTTCAGACGAATGTCGAGGATCAGAGGCTGGGGGTGGACGTCTACGCTTTGACGAAGCTTGAGGCCGATATCATCGAGCGGAAGTGGGGGCAGGGAGCCAAGGCCATCGGCGGAGAGGTTAGGATCTTCGACCTCGACAAAGCCCTCATGCTGAAAAGGCGGGGATACCTCGTCGTACCCGACCCCGAGGATCCAGAGGTTCGGGAGGCGTTCAGGGCTGGCTACATCAAGAGCTTCGAGAGGCATAGCCGGGTCGGAATAACCTCGAAGGAGGAGTTCTTGGAGGGAATCGATAAGCTTAGGGAGCAGGGCGCAAGGCACGTCAGCCTAAAGACCGGGGCGTATAGGCCGACCGCCACCGCGTATACCATGAAGCTCGCGTCGGAGGCGAAGATAGACTACATAACCTTCGACGGATGCGAGGGCGGAACCGGGATGAGCCCGATCCCGATGATGGACGAGATGGGCGTTCCGACGGTATATCTCGAAGCCCAGGTCTTGAGATGCGCTCAGCTGTTAAAAGAGAAGGGCAAGCACGTTCCAGACATAGTAATGGCCGGAGGATTCATAAACGAGACCCAGATCCTCAAGGCCGTAGCCTTAAGCAACTTCGGGGACGGCCCATACGTTAAGGCCGCGGTGATCGGTAGGGCCATGCTGACCGCCGCGATGAAAGCGGAGTATTTCACGAAGCTCGCTAGAGAGGGGAAGCTTCCGAGGAACTTCGCAAGATATTATGGGGAGGATCCCGAGAAGTTCTTCTCATTCCTCCCGGAGCTGAGGGAAGAGCTGGGCGACCTCTCCAAGATCCCGTGGGGAGCCCTAGGCCTATACGGCTACATGGAGCGGATTAAGGTCGGGTTGCAGCAGCTGCTCGCGGGAATGAGGAAGTTCAAGCTGCACCTAGCCTCCAGAAAAGACCTCTTCGCCCTAACCGAGCGAGCCGCTAGGGTGACCGGGATACCCCTGGCCGACGAATCTGAAGCCGAGGAGATGGAGAAGGTAATCCTAGAAGACTGAATTCACGGCGACTTGCGAAGACCTAAGCCGCAGACGGCTTAAATGGGGAGGGATGGGATTCGGGTCTGGAAAGCGAGTCCTTAAAACGAGCCGGCAATCGAGAATGATCGATGGAATTAGTCTTCGGCCCCGTTCCGTCTAGGAGGCTTGGGAGGTCTCTAGGCGTCAACAATATTCCTCCCCCGAAGAAGTGCTCCTATTCCTGTATCTACTGCCAGATCGGGAGGACTTGGGAGCTAACGATTGAGAGGCGGAGCTTCCACGATCCTTGGAGCGTGGCGGAGGCCGTTAGCCTGAAGATCTCCGAGATCGGCGGCCAAGTAGACTACGTAACGTTCGTTCCCGATGGGGAGCCGACGCTCGACGAGAACCTCGGCGAAGAGGCTAGAAGGGTTAAAGCGGTTGTGGAGAAGCCTCTCGCGATCCTAACAAACTCCTCCCTCATCTTCAGGGATGACGTCCGATCGGATTTGATGAGCTTCGACCTCGTCTCGCTCAAGATGGACGCCGCGTCGAAAGACGTTTGGAGGAGGATTAATAGGCCGCATCCGAGCCTATCGCTGGACGAGATCCTAGAGGGCGCTAGGAAGTTCGCTGGGGAATTTTCCGGAGAGCTGATCACTGAGACCATGCTGATCGAGAATGTGAACGATGACCCGACCGAGATCGAGGCCACAGCGGATCTAGTCGCCGAGCTTGAGCCTAGAAAAGCCTATCTAGCGATTCCGACGAGGCCTCCGGCCGAGAGCTGGGCTAAGCCCGCTTCCGAGGAAACGATCGTGAAGGCATACGAGAGTTTCAAGGAGCGCCTGGGCTCGGGGAGGGTCGAGCTCCTAATAGGCTATGAAGGCTCGGGATTCGATCTCGGAGAGAATCCCGTGGAAAATATCCTGGCGATAGCCTCGGTTCACCCGATCATGATCGACTACGCCCATCAGGCTCTCTCAAGGTTTCGCGAAGATCCCGAGAAGATAATCAACGAGCTCGTCCAGAGCGGGCTGCTTAAGCTCGTAAAATATCGCGGCATGAGCTTTCTCGTAAGAAGCTGGAGGGGCTGAATGACCTCGAAAGGCGATTTCATGCTTATATCCTTGCTGAAACCTATTATTACCGAGGTTGGGGGTTAAGCTTCTACTAGCTTCGGCGTTTATAGCGATCGGGCTGCTTCTCGTGATAGCGATAATACTGTTAACCGTGAGGCCGGGCGCGCCGGGCGGCGAAGCCAAAACCGAGACTACACATAGACTCGAAATAGGATCTGTTAAGAGCTGCGAGCTGACGGTCGTCGTGGATAACAACCCGGATAAAGGGCTGGAGACGGCTTGGGGGGTAAGCATCCTCGCCAGAACGAGCTCCGGAACGATACTCTTCGACACGGGCCCCGACCCCGGGGTCTTGGAGAGGAATATGCGGAGGCTTGGGGTCGACCCATCCGAGATAGACTTCGTCGTAATTTCGCACGGACATCACGATCACGTTGGAGGGCTCTCCTATATCGCTAGGGTTAGACCCGGGATAACCGTCTACGTTCCGGCGGGAATGAGGGCTCCAATCGGATCGGGCTTGAAGACCGTGAGGATCGAGGATACTACGAAGCTCGCCGAAGGTGTAGCCGTTATAGGCCAGCTTCGAGGGCCTCCGGCGGAGCAGGCTTTAGCGATAAACGTCGAGGGCAGGGGGTTGGTGATCTTGGTGGGCTGCAGCCACCCCGGCGTCGTCAGGATCGCTGAGAAGGCCGCTAAGGATCTCGGGGTTAAACCATACCTCGTCTTAGGAGGATTCCACATGGCGGGAGCTTCTCCCGAGAGGTGCAGGAGCGTCGTCGAGGGCCTGCTAGACCTCGGAATCGAGAAGATATCCCCGATACATTGTAGCGGAGATACCATCAGGTCCGTTCTCGCCCAAGAATATCCAGAAAACTATCTCGAATGTCAGGTCGGGTGTAGGGTTGAGTTCGGATCCCCTTAAGATAGGGTTTCCGATACTCGCTCGAGCAGCTTCTTAACCGCCTCGGCCGCCGGAGACCTCGGATACCTCTCGATTAGGATCGATCCCTCGACGTATGATCTAACGACGCTTTCGTCGTATGGTATCTCGATCCACTCCACCCCGATCTCCTCGAGGAATTTTTCAAGCTCCTTCTTCACTCCGCCTCTTAGCCCGGACTTGTTTATGGCGGCGAGCAGCTTCTTCGATCCCGTTTTCTCGTATAGCTTATACAGCTTCTCGAGATCGGATAGGCCGAGCCTCGTAGGCTCGGTTACGGCGATTATGAGATCCGCGTAGCTCATTATCGCGTAGATTCCGGAGCCGGTTCCCGGAGGAGAGTCGGCGACGGCGTAGTCGTATTCCCCGATCCGCTTCTCGGCGTATCTAAGGGTTTTCAGAATCATTACGGGGGTTCTCCTGGTCGTCGGCTTAAGCTCTCCGACTACGGCGTCGAAGCCGTGATCCGTTCTGTATTCTTCGATGAGGCCGGACTCTATCCAAGAGTCTTCTATCGCCTTGAATGGGCAGACGAGCCTGCACACCCCGCATCCTTC
>JAPDJZ010000154.1 GCA_029258815.1 archaeon | reverse complement strand
TATCCTGAAATCGGCGGAACACTCTCAGGAACTCTCTTCACCTTCTCAACCCTAGGATCATTTGCCTCAGCAATCATTGTAGGAACCTTATTCGACGCATTCGGATCCGTTATCGCTCAATTCTTCTTCCCATTACCCATACTAGTTGCGGCATTATTATCTTATCTAATGCGAGGAATCGGGAATGCTTGAAAGCGGTGGATGATTGAGAATCGTATCGCATAGATCTGCTCACGATATCTTTTTACAGGATGTGAAGCCGTATTGCGGCGAGATCTCGAGAATCCCCGAAGACTGGGAATCGTTAGGATCTTCAACAGCTTAACTCGAATAGGGGGTGTAGGGTGGGTGAAAGTGGATGGTATCTAAGCGATCGTTCTGGAAGCTTTCCTAGGCTCGTCGACGAAATCTGCTTAAAGGTCCTTGATCAAGGTGGTAGATTTATATCTTGGGAGCTCGGGACAGATGATCAAGCCTTGAACGTAGTTGAGAAGATCTTGGCGAGGGCTTCCGGGTAGAAGGAGGTTGAGCCGGGTCAGATTATAGAGGCGAGGGTCGATAGGGCGATGATTCACGATCTAACCGGGCCGAGGGTTATCGACTCATTTAAGGAGATTGGGGTCGAGAGGGTCTGGGATCCGGATAGGATCGTGATAATATTCGATCACGACGTCCCCCCATCGACGATAAAGGCTGCCGAGCTTCAGAGGAAGGTTAGAAGCTTCGCTCGAGAGCAGGGGATACGGAGCTTCTATGATGTCGGTAGGGGAGGGGTGTGCCACGTCGTCATGCTCGAGAAGGGCCATGTCAAGCCCGGGGAGCTCGTAGTCGGAGCGGACTCCCACACCGTAACCTACGGCGCCTTGGGAGCATTCGCGACCGGGGTGGGCGCGACGGATATGGCCGCGGTTCTGGCAACGGGATCGATCTGGCTCAGGGTTCCGGAGTCCATAAGGTTCGAGGTTTCCGGAAAGCTTCCAAAGCTGGTCTCCGCGAAGGACCTCATCCTCCACCTAATCGGGATGATCGGGGCGAGCGGAGCGACCTATAAGGCGATGATCTTCGCGGGAGAAGCCGTTCAAAGCCTCGGGATGGACGGGAGGGCTACGATATGCAATATGAGCATAGAGGCGGGGGCGAAGGCCGGGATAGTGGAGCCCGACGAGAAGACGATCCAATACGTAAGGGAGCGGACGGCCGAACCATTCAACCCTATCAAAAGCGACGAGGACGCAGAATTCTCGGAAACCTACGAGGTAGACGCCTCGAGGCTCGAGCCGCTAGTAGCTCTACCGCCGAGGGTCGATGACGTGAAACCCGCATCGGAGCTAAGCGGGGTCGAGATAGATCAGGGCTTCATAGGAACCTGCACGAACGGCAGGCTCGACGACCTGAGAGCGGCGGCCGAAATCCTGAAGGGAAGAAAAGTCAAGGCAGGCGTTAGGCTAATCATAATCCCGGGATCCCAGGAAGTTTATCGAAGAGCCTTGGAGGAGGGCTTACTCAGAATATTCGTCGAGGCCGGAGCCATAATCGGAGCGCCGGGATGCGGCCCATGCATAGGGATAAGTAGAGGCGTTCTAGCGGACGGAGAAACATGCATAAGCTCCGCCAACAGGAACTTCGTAGGCAGGATGGGAAGCCCGAAGGCGAGGATATACCTCGCATCGCCCGCGACCGTTGCCGCCTCAGCCATAGCCGGCAGGATCACCGATCCTAGGGAGGTGGTTGGATGAAGATCCGGGGCAAGGCGGTCATCTACGGAGACGACATAGACACGGACGTAATAATCCCGGGGAGATACCTAGTCTTACAGGATCCGGTAGAGCTCGCGAAACACGCTATGGAGGGGGTAGATCCAGATTATCCGAGGAAGGCGAGAGGCGGGGCGATAATAGTCGCTGGCAGGAACTTCGGATGCGGGTCGAGCCGGGAGGAGGCGCCGGTCGCCCTAAAGCACGCGAACACCAGATGCGTTATAGCGGAGTCTTTCGCGAGAATATTCTATAGAAACGCGATAAACGTTGGCCTCCCCATCCTAGAAGCATCGATAAGGGATCGGGTAAGCGAGGGAGACGAGCTCGAAGTAGACGTCGTAAACGGAATCATAGAAAATAAGACGAAGGGGATGGTGATCAAGGCGAAGCCCCTACCGCCGCTGGCGCTCGAGATAATAAACGCCGGAGGGCTAACGAGGTATATTCGAAAGAAGCTGGGCCTCGAATAGGGGGAAGCGAAGCGAACCCCTATGGGAGAGAACCCGACATGAAATATAAGATAGCGTTGATCCGCGGGGATGGGATAGGGCCTGAGCAAGCCGATGCGACGATACCGCTAATCCGAAAACTTAGCGAGCTTCTCGAACTGGAGATCGAGGTAGTAGAGGTGGAAGCTGGCGATGAATGCCTTAAACGGCGCGGAACACCCCTACCTGACGAGACGATAGAAGCTCTAAAGAGTTCTCACGCCTGCCTCAAGGGCCCCGTAGGCGAGACGGCTGCGGACGTAATCGTTAAGCTTAGGCAGCTATTCGACCTCTACGCCAACATCAGGCCCGCGAGAAGCCTTCCGAACGTCCCATCCATAAAACCGAACATAGATCTGGTGATAGTTCGAGAGAATACGGAGGGGCTGTACAAGGGATATGAGTACATGCTCGATGAGGTCGCCGTTGGGTTGAGGGTTATAACGAGGAGGGGTTGCGAGAGGATAGCGAGATACGGATTCGAGCTCGCCAAGAAGAGGCGAAGAAAGCTCGTAGCAGTTCATAAGGCGAACGTCATGAAGATCACCTGCGGCCTCTTCGCGAAGGTCTGCAGAAGCCTATCCAAGGAATATCCCGAGGTGTCCTATTCGGAGATGTACGTCGACGCGGCTGCCATGAACCTCATAAGAAAGCCGGAGGAGTTCGACGTAATCGTTACGACCAACATGTTCGGCGACATCCTATCGGATGAAGCCGCGCAGATAGTCGGAGGTCTCGGCCTAGCCCCAGCCGCGAACATAGGGGAGGGATACGCGATCTTCGAGCCCGTTCACGGATGCGCTCCGGATATCGCTGGAAGAGGTATAGCGAATCCAACCTCCCTAATCCTATCGGCCGCCATGATGTTTGAATGGCTCGGCGGGAGGCATTCGGACAGAAAATGCCTCGAAGCCTCAAAGCTGTTAACGAGAGCTGTCGAGGAAACCTTGAGGGAGAGGAGGTTCCTAACGCCGGATCTAGGCGGAGGTGCCTCGACGATAGACTTCGGGGGAAGGGTGGAATACTTCCTCCAAACTCTCTCGAATGCGCGATAAAATCGGTTAAAGCTTAATTAGCCGTATAGCTCTCGGAGAACCGGCCTTGAGCGAGGTAGTCAGGATCTTCGACACGACTCTCCGGGATGGCGAGCAGGCCCCGGGGGTGAGCCTAACCCCGGATCAGAAGCTCGAGCTAGCGATCCAGCTGGATAGCCTCGGGGTGGACGTGATAGAGGCGGGCTTCCCGATAGCGTCCGAAGGGGAGCGGGAGGCGTTCAGGCTGATAATGGGCGCCGGGCTGAAGGCGGAGGTATGCGCGCTCGCGAGGGCGGATAAGCGGGATATAGACGCGGCGATGAGCGTCGAGCCAAACTCGATACACACCTTCTTCTCGACGAGCGACGTGCACATAAGAAACGTTCTGAACACGAATAGGGAGGAGGCTCTCGAGAGGATAGTCGAGGCGATAAGCTACGTGAAGGATCACGGGTTCGTCTGCGAGTTCTCCCCCATGGACGCCACGAGAACGGATTTAGAATACCTGAAGGCCGTTTGCAAGGCGGCCGAAGAAGCCGGGGCGGATAGGATAGACATACCCGACACGGTCGGGATAATGACCCCGAGAAAGATGTACGAGCTGATATCCGAGGTAAAGAAGGTCGTTAGGATTCCGATAAGCGTCCACTGCCATAACGACTTCGGCCTAGCCGTGGCCAACACGCTCGCCGGGGTGGAGGCCGGGGCGGAGCAAGCCCACGTAACCGTTAACGGGATCGGGGAGAGAGCCGGGAACGCCGCCCTAGAGGAAGTCGTCATGGCCCTAAACCTACTCTACGGTAAGAAGACTAGGATCGACACCTCGAAGATCTACGCCACGTCCCAGATCGTTAGGAGGCTTACCGGGATACACCTCCAGCCGCATAAGCCCATCGTCGGGGACAACGCCTTCGCCCACGAATCGGGGATACACGTCAAGGGGGTGGTCGTCGACCCCAGAGCCTTCGAGCCCTTCAAACCCGAGCTCGTTGGAAGGGTTAGGAAGATAGTCGCGGGAAAGCACGCCGGAAGGCACGGCGTCAAGACGATCCTAGAGGAAAGCGGGCTGAAGCCCTCGGAGAGCCAGCTCGCGGAGATCCTGAGGAGGGTGAAGGAGCTGGGCGATAAGGGGAAGACCGTAACCGATACGGACGTCCTAGCAATAGCGAGATCGGTTATAGAGATGCCGCCGGCGGAGGAGAAGACGATAGACCTCAAGGAGCTCGTGGTCGTAACCGGAACCGGTGTCATGCCGACCTCCTCGGTAAAGCTCGTCGTAAGAGGCAGGGAATACACCTCGGCCGAGACGGGCGTGGGGCCCGTGGACGCCTCGCTTAAGGCGATCCAGCGGATAACCCAGAGCCTCGCGAAGATAAGCCTAAGGGAGTTCAGGATAGAGGCTGTCACGGGCGGATCCGACGCCGTCGCCGAGGTCATAGTGAAGGTCGACGACGAGCGGGGAAACTTGGTGTCGGCCAGGGGGGCTAGGGAGGACATAGTCATGGCGAGCGTCGAGGCCATGATAAACGCGATAAACAAGCTTCTTGCGAAGAGAGCCTAACCGAGGTAAATAGATAAAACGCGTGGAGAACACGTGAAAACTAGTGAAAGCCTTGAGCAAGGGGAGTACGGCGTTAGCCGCGTGCATAATAGCCCTGATAATCCTGAACGTCTTCTCCGCCCTCCTCCTAATCCAGCTCAGAGACAGCTACGAATCCCTAGAGGAACGATATAAGGCAACCTTGGAAAAGGTCGGAGGCCTCTCCAAGGAGCTTCAATCGCTCAAGCGAAAATACTCGGAGATCGAAAGCGAATACAGATCCCTTAAAGATAACTACACGCGCCTAGACCTTAGAAACAGAAAGCTTCTCGAGAACCTATCGGCCCTCGAAGGAAGGGTCGCGGCCTTCGAGGAGAATCTGAGCGGGCTTAGGGAATCCTACGAGCTTCTCGCCTCAAACTACAGCTCTCTGAACTCGAGCTACCACGCCCTTAAATCGTATTACGAGAAAATCTCGAGCCTCCTAGAGGATCTTCCGAAGAGCGTCCTGCTAGAGCCTAGGAATCTGCCCGAGCTAATCGGCTCCGCCCTCGCAGAGTCGCCCGAGCTGTGGTTCGTGATCGAGGAGGCGGGCCTCTCTAAGGCGGACGCCCCGGCTCTAAAGGCCGAGAAGGCAGCCCTCTGGATCCTGACGAACCTAGAATACCTCCCGGACGACTTCCACGAGGTAGTCCTCAACGAGAGCATAATCTCCTTCCCGGATCACCTAGATCTACCCAGCCAGGTGCTGTTCAGAAGCGGCGGGGACTGCGAGGACCTATCCCTCCTAGCCTACGCTCTACTCAGCGCGGTTCTGGGAGATTCCGAGAGGGTCTATCTCATATCTTTGGAGGGTCTATCCGAATACGCTCACATGGCGGTTCTCTACAAGACGGAGAGCGGATTCATTATCGTCGACCCCGCGGGCCTCTACGCGACGGATAGGCACTACGCGATGAAGGTAGTTCTGAGAAAACTCTCTGGCG
>JAPDJZ010000139.1 GCA_029258815.1 archaeon | reverse complement strand
TGATCCCCTCGAGGCTTCCTAGGAGGTGATCTGCGAGAATTCCGGCCAGAGCCGCTATGAAGAGCTTCGGCGTGACCGCGAGGATCTTTCTTCTAAATCTGATCTTATCTAGGAAGGCTCCCTTCAGAAGTATCAGCACCACGGCGCCTATATGCGGGATCACGTAGGGTAGTGTAGCCCGACCGACGTCCGTCGCGACCCAAGCCGATAGGAGGATGAGGTAGATTAGAATCGAGTAGAGCCATTTCGAGATTCCGAGGATCTTCCCTCGGTCTAGGGTTAGGGCCGAGGTGAGCGCTCCGAGCGCGGCGCACGGGATGGTCGCCAAGCTGAAGACGCTATACTTGGAGGGGATTAGGAATACTGCCAGCAGGGTTCCTAGAAGGGTTGAAGCGGAACCCAAGGCCCCTCCTAGGACGTAGCCGTAGACGGGGGAGAGGGCTACGGCTATCTGGATCTTAGCCCCCGGAAATCCGTAGGCCGGGATTCCGGGTAGGAGCTTGAGTATTACCGCGTAGAGGGCTGAGAAGCATGCTAGGAGAGCGGTTTCGAGGCTAAGCCTTCTCCTAAGGCTCATCGAGATTCGAGATTCCGCCGAAGCCCGGGCTTATAAGGTTATATCGTGTCTCAATTCGATTATTGCTAATGAGCGAGGATCTGGAGGCGATCCTAAGCCTAATTGAAAGGCATAATGAGTGGCGCGGTAGGGAATGCATAAACCTAATCGCATCCGAGAACGTAACCTCGCCCCTCGTGAACGCGGTCTACCTCTCGGACGCCATGCACCGATACGCGGAGGGACTACCCTTCAAAAGGTTTTACCAAGGAACGAGATACATCGACGAGCTGGAGGTTAGGGCCTCGAAGCTATTCGCATCACTCTTCGAAGCAGGCTACGCGGATCTAAGACCCATATCGGGGACGATAGCGAACGCGACCGTCTTCACGGCCTTCGGGAAAGCGGGCGAGGCCGCCGCGGTTCTCCCGCTCTCGGGAGGGGCGCACGTAAGCCATTCGGAGTATGGTATTCTTGGTAGGCTCGGCCTTAAACCCGTTCAGATGCCGATAATACGAGATGAGCTCATCCCGGATGTCGATGAAGCGGTAAGCCTGATAAGGAAGGCCTCACCTAAGCTCGTGGTCCTAGGAGCTAGCGTTATAATCTTCCCGCATCCGGTTAAGGAGATCGCGGAAGCATCCGAGGAGGTTGGAGCCAAGCTTATCTTCGACGCGGCCCACGTCCTAGGTCTAATAGCCGGCGGGGTTTACCCCAACCCCCTAAAGGAGGGAGCGCACCTAATCACGACATCAACTCATAAGACCTTCCCCGGGCCCCAAGGAGGCGCGATCCTAACGAATAGCGAGGAGATTTACAGGAAGGTTTCCCGGCTGGTCTTCCCGGTCTTCGTCTCGAATCACCACCTCCATAGGCTCGCGGCCCTCGGGGTCGCCGCCCTCGAGCTGAGGGAGTACGGGAGAGATTACGCGGGTCAGATAGTTAGGAATGCTAGAAGGCTCGCCGAGGCTCTCTGCGAGAGGGGGTTCAAGGTTCTAGGCGAGGGAAAGGGCTTCACCCGAACCCATCAAGTTCTCCTAGACGTTAGGGGCGACGGCGGTGGGGATAGGTGCGCTAGAAAGCTCGAGGAGGCGAATATCATAGTGAACAAGAATATTCTGCCTTGGGATGATCCGAGCGAGATAAGGAATCTGTCGGGGATAAGGATCGGGGTTCAGGAGGTTACGCGGCTTGGGATGAAGGAGGGCGACATGGATGAGGTCGCGGAGTTCATCTATCAGGTGGTAAAGCTCGGGAAAGACGCGGAGGAGGTTAGGAGGAGGGTCATGGAGTTTAGAAAGGGCTTCACGAGGGTGCATTACGCCTTCGAGGCGTCGTCGGAGAGGATCGGCAAGCTAACCAAGCTTCTCCTAAGCTAGCTCCTCCCTAGCTCTCCTAGCGGCCTCCACCATGTTCCTAAGCTTCGCTAAGGCGGTCTCCCGGCTAAGCCTCTTCAAACCGCAATCGGGCTTAACGTAGATCTTCTCGGGGGGTAGGATCTCGAGGCCGAGCCCAATCCCCTCCATTATCTCATCCACGGACTCCACCCTCTCGCTATGAACGTCGATAACCCCGAGGCCCAGCTCCTTATCAAACGAATACTCCTTCAGAAGCTCTAGGAGCGCGTAATTACTATTCTTCATCTCGAGATCGAGCTGATCTATCGGGAAGTCCAGAACCTCGGGAAAGAGCCTCTCGAGCTTTCCATAGCAGACGTGCATGATCCGCTTAACGTTCGAGAGCTTGCCAACCATTATCCCGAGGGCCTCGCCGGCCAAGATCACGTCCTCCTTCCTCGGCCTCGTCGAGAGCGCCGGCTCATCGACCTGAATATACCTCGCCCCAGCCTCAACCAAAGCCTTGATCTCTCTCGACAGGGCCTCGGCAAGATCCAGCATCGCCTTCCTCATATCCCCATAGTATCGGTCGAGGCTCCAAGTATACATCGTATAGGGGCCCGTCAAGGTAACCTTAACCGGCCTCCCCTTGGAAAGCCTCGCAGCGTATCTAAAGTCTTCGACGATTATCTCGTGATCCCACCCTACCCTATCCGCGATCACGGGCCTTCGATAGTATACGTTGTCGAATATCCTCACGAGCCCGCTTAGCCTAAAGCCCCTCAATTCCTCGGCGAAGAAGACGGCCATATCCTCCCTCCTCTGCTCACCGTCCGAGACCACGTCCACGCCGGCCGAAAGATAGTCCTCGACGGCTCTGGCGATCGCCCTCCTCACAAGCTCCTCGTATTCCCGCCCCCTCTCACCCCTCTTCCTAAGCTGGAGAGCCTTCAAAGCCTCGGGGAAATACGGATAGCTTCCGACTACGGTTGTCACGAGCTTCCTCGGTAGCTCGTAGCTCATCGGCTCCCAGCCTCCAGCCTTCTAAGAACCTCGCCGAGGGTCTTAAGCTTCTCGACCGCGTCCTCGAAAGGAATATAGTCCAGCCAGCTACTCGTCGAGATCGCGAGAGCCTTCGCTGAGACCTTCTCCAGAAGCTTCTCGACCCTCCCGGCTATATCTCCGGGATCCTCGGGGAATATGCTCCTCGAATCGATTACCCCCAAGCTTAGAAGATCTCCGCTGTAGCCCTCCTCCATCAAGATATGATCCGCGTTCTTCGTCGATGAAAGGTCTAGGTGGAGCCCGGCCCTAACTTCTAGGAGGATCGAATACGATCTGGAGTCTAGGTTGAAGTAGGTCGCGATGAGGAGCTTATCCCTCGAGACCCCAACGGCTTCGAGAAGCGCGTTAACCAGCTCGACCCCCCACCTCCTATCATCCTCCCCGAGTTCCGGATCGACCAGCGACGGCTCGTCTAGCTGGATGAAGTCCGCTAGATCGCTGAGGCTTTCTATCTCCTGCCTAAGAGCTTGGACGACGTCGTCGGCGAGCTTATCCTTCGAGCCGTAAAATCTATCCTCCGAAAGCTTGAGGAAGGTGTATGGCCCGGGGACGACCGCTTTCACGGCCCTCGACGCAGCCTCGGATAGGCCGCGAACCTCGTCCAAGGTTATCGGCCTCGTCCATCTAATCTGATCGACTATCACGGGGCATCGATAGTAGAAGTTGTTGTCGAAGAATCTTAGAAGCCTCCCAAGCCTTATCCCATCGAGGTTCTCCGCGAAGGGTCTCAGGAGGTCGTCCCAGAGTAGAAGCCCGCTCGTTAGAAGGTTTAGGCCGTTATCCTCCTGCAATCTCACAACTCTCTTAAAGCTCGCCTTATACCTCTCCTCGAACTCGACGCGATCGATCTTCCCCTCCCTAAATTCGTTTATCGCCCTCCTAAGCTCGGGAGGCCGTGGAAAGCTTCCGCAGATCCCGGCGTAAAGCCTCATATCAGGATCGAGCTGATAGCTCTTAGAAGATAAACCTTACATAGGTTTTTAAGCGCGTAATCAAGCCGCTTCCCCGGATGCTCGAGATCCGCGATCTGAGCGTCGGCATACTTCAAACGAACACCTACGTAGTATTCGATCGCGATTCCGGGGAGGGAATCATAGTGGACCCGGGGGATGAGGCTGAGAGGATAATCGATCTGGTGAAGCGATGCGGCGTGCGGGTTAGGGGGATATACCTGACCCACGCTCACTTCGACCACCTACTCGCCGTAAGGGATCTGAGGAGCGATTTAGGCTGCGGCTTCTACCTGCACCGAGGCGACGAGCTCATCTTGAAGCTGGCCCAGAAGTACGCGAGGGAGTTCATCGGAAGGATTATCCCGCCTCCCCCAGATCCGGACGGGTGGATCGAGGACGGTCAGATCATAAGGATAGGAGAGAGCTCTTGCAAGATCATCCACATCCCGGGCCACACTCCCGGAAGCGTATGCTATCTCCTAGAGGAGGAGAGGGTGGTTTTGACGGGGGATACCCTGTTCGCGGGATCTATCGGGAGGGCGGATCTGCCGGGAGGAGATCTCAGGCAGCTGAGATCCTCGATTCTGGATAAGCTTCTGAAGCTTCCGGACGACTACGCTATCTATCCGGGTCATGGCCCGTCCTCGACGATAGGGGTTGAGAGGAGGATGAACCCCTTCGTTAGGAGCTTCGTGGATTCTGGAAGGCTTCCGTGAAGCTCCTCCGGCTTATTCGCCCACGACTCAGACCGGGCTATCGGACTCCATGAAGAGGTCTAGGGCTAGCTGAGAGATCTCCCGAAGGATGGAGTGAATGTGCCTGCATAGGGCGTCGAGCCTAGAGAGGAACTCGACTAGAGCTTTATCCTTTAGATCCGTTCTCGCCAGCTCTTCCGCGAGATCCGACCCGGCCCGCTCCCTCAGAATCCTGTTCGCTTGATCGAAGTCCAGCGAGAGGTAGGCGTTGAACGCCCTATCGAAATGATCCGAAAGGCTCTCGAGAGTTATTCTTACGAGGCCGTAGGTTCGCGGGGATGCCCAGATCTTCCTCCTAAATCTCGCCACAATCTCCACTAGGCTGAGGAGGCCGTCGGCCAACCCCTTAATCAGGATCGGGATCGCGATCGACGAGTATACGTGAGCCGGGCTTCTAAGCTTAAGATATCTACCGAGCTCCCTTCTCCTGAGATAGGCGACCATGAGCCTAGTATGGAGCTGGCACAGCTCGTTAAGCCTATCTCTCAGGGTCTCGACGTAGCGTATGATATCGTATCTCCCCCTCTCGAGGAGGTGCGTGAGGTTATTGAGGATCTCGGAGGCTATGAGATAGCATCTCTTAACGAGGTCGTCGGCCGAAAACCGGCTATAGTCCAAGACATTTCTAACAGCAAGCTCGGAAGGCTTCTCGTAGCTCAGCTCGAAGCCTGGCAGCCCGCTCACTATCTTCTCGAGCGCCCCCGCCATCTCCGACACGGGAGCCCTAGAAGTCGTTATGCTCACGCTATCGTATCCGACCCTATACCCCGCGACAAGAAGCCTCCCGAGCTGATCCCCGCCCCTGCAGAGGTCGGCGTTAATCCTGCAGGAGCTCCTCCTAAGCCTAGCCTCCGGAGGGCTAAGCCTAAGGCTGCCGTCGGGGGCTTCACTAACCTCGATGAGATCCCCGGGCTTAAGCCCCCTGCTAAGAACCCACCGCTTCGGGAGGGAGATCGAATAGCTGGCCTTACCGACTACCTGGAGCCTTCGGAAAACCCTCTCGGGACTTCCTCCGCCGCGCCTCATCTACTTACATTACGTAAAAACTTAGAGATAAGGTTTATTTAGAAGCATTCGGGCGTCATGAATGGAGGTGAGGGTGCGGAATGCTGTTCCTAGATAAGAAGCCTCAGATGTCCTTAAGAAGAAGCTATGCCAACTGCTACAAATACTGCTCCAGATGCAGGATCTACTACCTCACGGATAGCGTTAGATGCCCATATTGCGGCATCCTATTGAGGAATTCTCCGAGAA
>JAPDJZ010000020.1 GCA_029258815.1 archaeon | reverse complement strand
ACGCTATTTCAAAACCAGGTGTCTCTTTTTCTTTTATCTTTATTGTCATGCTGTAATTTGCTTTTGCTCCCTCATCGTCTTTCACCTGCAAAGTTACAGTATACTCTCCTGCTTTATCATATGCATGTGTTACATCTTTTCCATATACTATGCTTCCGTCCCCGAAGTCCCAGCTATACTGCGAAACGTAGCCCTTGGAGACGAATTCTCTCGAGGAGTCTGTGTCTGAGGATCCCTTGCCGCTGAAGGGTATCGGCGTGTTCGTGAAGGTTATTAGGGCGTCGAAGCCTATGTCGGCTACCGGCGTGTAGTAGGCGTGGAGGAAGCTCGGCCAGTTCTTCGCTTCATTCGGGAACTTTATGGCTCTACTGTAATCGTCTGCGGCTAGGGGTGATGGGGTGGAGAGGTCATATTCTTTGAGGCTATCTGCTCGATCCTGTTGATATGGGAAGTATATTGAGAGTCCGTAGGCGTTTGCATAGGTTTCTTTATCATGGTATTCGGCTAGGACTGCCTCCTCCACGAGCTTTATCACCTCCGGGGCGGCGGACTTATACTTATCCGGTATCTCCTCGTCATCTCTCACGAGGATCGCGAAGTGCTTTAGGTCTATGTAATCCATGTCGCCCCAGACCGGGTCATTATGCTTATACCTACGCGGCTTGAGGAAGCCCTCCGTGCCGGGGTCGAGGTCGTAGGCGTAAACTAGGCGGTTGATGTTTATCGCTCCTCCGAAGGTCTCGACCTCAAGCCTTATCTGCCTAAGCCTCTCGGCGACGTTATCCCCGGGATCTAGATGCTTCTTGTAGTATCTGGTTCCGTCTTTGAGCTGTTTGGCTAGCGCATCCACGGCCGACCTCAGCTCACCGACCTTCTCCAAGTCTATGGCTGAAGCCGAGTGAACGTCCCCATCCCCGAGTTCGGGTAGCTTCTCGGCGAACTCCCGCGGGGAGAAGTCTGGCTTCCGCCTTATCCACGTCATCAGCTGCTTGATTACCTTGGTGTAGTTCCATCCTCCGGAGCCATCGTCCATCCGCTTTGTAGGGGGCTCGTATCCGGGCTTGGCCCACGCTCCCTGCGATGCGACCATATATCTCGCGTAATCCTTAACCTCGTATGCGACCTCTACCGTTGCCATTAGGGGCGCGTCGAACCAGAGGATGTCAAGCTTTCCGACCATCGAGGTAAGGATCTTAGCCTCCGATATCCCCTCCTCAAGATCCATTATCTTCTTGAGGGCGCTTCTCAGCTCGCTCATTTTCAGGGCGTCGGGCTTAGGGTTGGCCGCGCTATTTCTCGAATCGGCTAAAAGCCCTGAGGCTTGATCGCCGCTAAACTCTTCATTCGCCTTCCATCCATCTCCATCCCCCCAAAGCACTAGGATGTAATGGTGGGCGGGGAAGTGCCTGACCGAGAAGTTCACGAACTTGACGAGCTCCTCGGGGTCTCCGGTGTTGATTTCATCTCTTATTATGCAGCTGCTCGATGCTCCGCTCCAGAGGTTGTGTAGGGAGATGGCGTGGCTTCTCCACCTCTGATTAGACCTGTTATCTCGCAGCCACGTCGTTAAGTTTGTGTATGCTTTGCCGCCGTTCCTATCATGCCAATCGACCTGAACTACGACCGAGACATCTTCATTCTGTCCAGCTCTCTCGATCTCGTTTAAGTCTTGGAACGCGAGTTCGTCTAATCCATCCTCGTCGGCGGCCATGTAGATCATTATCGTGTAGTCCTTCTCCGTCTCCATCTCGAGCTTGAATTCGCCCTCCCCCGAGACCCACTTCACGACGACGTAGTATATCCCGTCCCTCAGCGGCTGGAAGTAGGATATCTTCTCATCCACCCCCGCTCCCGCCTTAGTGCTCGATTTCTCCAGATATGGGCGGCCTGAGTCGAGGATGGGGTTGCTGTAGTATAGGTAGAGGTCGAAGTCCGCTCCATCCGGCACGTGGAGATATATGTTATACCACGCGGCCTTGTAGAGGTATACCTTGGCCGCCCAAACCTTTCTATCATCTGGATCGCTTCCGAGGGTTCCCGTAGCCACCCCGCAGAAGGTCTTCGTTACCGCGTCCAAGGCCGCCTCGGCGGAGATCCTGCCATATCCTTCCACCCTATCTTTTCTTACACGATTAAGCGGTGGGCGGTTAAATCTTCCAGCCGTCGGCGTCTGAGGATATGCCGGGGCAGCCAATACCACGTCGGCGCCCGCCTTACCCCATATACCACGGTTCGGCCCCGCTGTGATCACCAGTAATCTCGTTCTGATGGCGGGCTCATTTCTATCCCTCACTCCGTCTCGGTCGAGGTCGTAGAATAGGTCGTAGATTTCTTCCCATTCATCCGGACGACTATCTCCATCGAAGTCTTCGCCGACTATTCTGTTTCCATTAACGTCAGCTTCTCTTCTGCTGACGAGATGTGATCGGAAGCCGATAGCTTTGAACATCCAGTTTACCGGCCTTTCCCCTATTAGGTCGATTCTCTCGAATGCTGGATCGGCATCGGTGTTTATCAGGACGACGCTGCCTATATCGAATCGCCCATTATCGTTCTGATCGAAGAAGAAGTAGTCATTCCAGCTAACGCCCGCCGGAGGTCTATCTATATGCCTCCACCTCCGATCAACTTGAAGGCCGTCCTGAACCTCGAAGGCGGTCATCAGTATTATCGACTTCAGCTTCATCGAGAGCGGTATCAGTCTCACCGATTGAACGCCCCTAATCTCCCCCTCATATAGGACGACGTCAACCCCCCTATCGTAGCGGCAGTTCTGATTCACGTCTCGGATGATCTCGTAATCCCTCGGCGTATCGCCTATCTTCATCTGGTAATCCCAGGGTGCGAGGTCTTCGTCTATCAGGCCATCTCCATCATTATCCACGCCATCCCATGGATCCTCGTCTATCGCTCCATCCCCATCCTCATCTACGCGATCGTAGTCGGTTAGGGCATCAACGAGTAAGGCGGCGAGGCCGACCACGTGGGGAGCGGCCATCGACGTCCCGCTTAACTCCACATAATTATCCAGTCCAGGATTTCGATCAGCATCATTGCTATCCGCGGAGCTTATCCCGACTCCCGGGGCGACGACATCAGGCTTATCGAGTAGGAGTCCTCCATTAGAGCTGAATTCAGCAACCCTATCATTATCGTCGACGGCGCCGACGGTGAGAGCAGAGTCCGCATCGCCGGGAGAGCCTATGGATAAGCCTAGTTCATGCGAGTTTCCGGCGGCCACGACGGGCAGCACGTTATGGCATGCGAGCTCGTTTACGGCGTCCCGTAGCCGAGCGTTGGGCGGCCCTCCGAGGCTCATGCCGGCGACCACGATCCTATACCTCTCCTTATTGTCCCTAACCCAGTTGATCCCCCTGATGACGGTCGCGGCTGATCCCGGAAGAACCCTAATTCCCACGATCTTGGTGTCGGGCGCTACCCCGACGTATACTCCGGCCGGATTTCCATCGCCGTCTCCTGCGGCTATGCCGGCGACGTGAGTTCCATGCCCATTACGATCCGAAGGGGCGGCGAGTGGGTGAGATGTGAAGTCGCGCCAGCCTATCAGCTTATCGTTCGGGCCTAGCCCACCCCACCCAACCACCGACACATCCCTAAAGGATCCGACCCCCGGATGAGAGTCGTCTATCCCCGTGTCAAGGATCGCGATGGATGTCATGCTCTCTCCTCTAAACCTGAAGGGGGGAGGAGCGTTCCGAACGTTAGTGGCCCGGATGTTCTGGGTAGACCTATCAAGCAGGGGGGACATGGGGGCGTTCGGGTCCACGAAGCTTATTCTCTCGCCTGCTGCCAAGAGGTAGGCCCAGAAATTGGATGCGCTTATATTACCGCAAAACCCGTCGGTAAAATTCTCTAAGACGAGGCCGCCATACGACTCGAATAAGCTGAGGTCATCCCCGGTTAGATTTTCCCTCAGGGTTACTATTATCGAAACGGCTTCGTCGATCTGCTCCTTAATCTTAACCTCTTCCTCGAGCAGGTCGTTAACTTGGTTGTAGTTCTTATCTAGATCCGAGCGGGGCTGAGGCTCGACCTTAACCTCATCATAGAGAACGGTATCGGGTGTTAGCGAGAACGTGATCTCGATGATCTTTGAATCGCCTATCTCCAGAAGAGATCCCTCTGTAATTGAGAAGATTGCTCGAAACCCTCGATCCTCATCTACAAGAGAGAAGCGAAAAAACTCGGCGTCATATGTGGAGGCTTTGAAGAGGATCGATCCGCTTCTGGCTATGGCGAGGTAGGAGATGCTCACAGCGCTTATCGGATGATCAACGTTATTCTCGATGGTCAGCTTAACCCTCATGATATCCTCCCTCCTCTCGCTCATCATCAGAATCCACGGGTATATGCTGACGATCGTGGAGTTCTCGAGCAGCCCTCCTAAAGCTTGCTCCAACTCCCTCTGCAGAATACCGAGCCTCTCCTCAAGCTCCCTTATCTCCCGCTCCTTCTCCTCCACGACCTTCGAAGTATTCGCCAGCATCCGCTTCAAGCCCTGAAGCTCCGACTCCCTCTCGCTTATCGTCTGCTTAAGCGATTCGATCTCGGCTTGAAGCTCGCTTACGGCGAGCTTAAGCTCGTCCCGCTCCTTCGTCAGCTTCTCCAGCTCGGATTGGAGCTCGGATATGGTGCTCTCCCTCTTTGAGACCTCCTCCCTCAGCACGTTCTGCATCTGGAGGTAAACCGCTATCGGGCTGAAGATAACCGCTAGGATGAGTATGATCACGATGAGCCTCGTCGAGGGAAGCCGTTTCCCAAGCTTCACGAGAAGCCTAAGCCACGATCTTATATAAGATTTGACAGCGCCGTTCCCGGCTCAGCGGAAGCCCATAGCTTAAGATCAGCTCGCGTAATGCTTTTCGTTAACGCGATAAAGCTCTTAGAGCATACGGTATTAGATTATTTCGGGGATGGTGGATCTCGTCGAGGAATTCGAGAAGAAGCTCGAGATCGCGTCGAGCCTGAGGGATAGGCTTGGAGAGGACACCGAGGCCGCCGAGAGGGATCCGCATTCTCGCAGGCTTCCGAGACCGTGCGGGCTCACGATACACACCGGCTTCGGATGCAAGTTCGGATGCCTATACTGCTACATCTGGGATATGGGCTTTCGGGGCGAGCCTAAAGCGTATCCGCTCTCGGGCCTCCAGCTAGCCTATGCCATCGCCTCAAATCCGGCCGTCGCCTTGGGGAGGAATGGAACCCTGCTCGCCTACGGCTCCATCACGGAGCCCTTCATGGATGTTAGTAGGGAGAGGTCTTTCGAGTATCTCGCATCCGTCGCCGAGCTTCTCGGAAACCCGATCCAGCTCTCGACAAAAGCCTACCTCTCCTCTGAAGATGCGTCGAGGCTTAAGGAGCTGGTTGGTTATGGAAGTTTCCTCGTTACGATAGTATCCTTGAGCATGAGCAGGCTTCTAGAGCCTAACGCCCCGAGCCCGGATAAGAGATTCGAGACTATAAGGAATCTTAGGATGGCGGGCTTCCACGTCTGCCTCTTCCTCAGGCCGATCCTACCGGGTATAAGCTTGAACGAGTTCCGGGAGATCCTCGAGAGGGCTGATGAATGCGGCGTATGCGGCGTCGTGCTAGGGTCTCTAAGGGTTACCGAGGGGATTATAGAGCGGCTTAGGGCTGCAGGCTACCCGGGGCTAAGCGAGATCCTGAAAAGAATTCCGAGGAGTCCGAGCGGGAGGGAGCAGGTAGCGATCAGAGCCTCGGATCTTAAGCGGCTGGTTGCCAGGATCGCGGAGGATCTGGGGATCGAGGTATATCCATCTGCCTGCGCCGCGAGCATAGCCGCCCATGGCCTCGGATGCTGGGCCTGCAGATTCGGGCCGTGCGGAGATAGGGAGGCGATCCCAGATTTCGAGCCGGCTAATCTAATGGAGCTCGCCCGAAGGTTCGGGCTTAAGGTTCATGGCGTTCGGGTCGAGGAGCCTAAGGTCTTCCTTAGAGTTAATGGAGATGCTAGGATGGTGAAGAGGTTT
>JAPDJZ010000044.1 GCA_029258815.1 archaeon | reverse complement strand
AGGGCTTCGTCCCCCTCATCTAGGATCGAGAGCATGCATGCCAAAACAGCCTGCTTGCATCCGCTCGTAACCGCGACGTTCTTACTCCAATCCACCTCGACTCCGTAATCCTTCTTATCGCTTTCGGCTATCGCCTGCCTAAGCTCCGGGATCCCGACGGTCGGGGTGTAGTGGGTTTCGCCTCGCCTAAGAGCCTCGACCGCGGCCTCCCTGATGTGGTCAGGGGTGTCGAAGCCGGCGTCCCCGATCTCTAGATGGGCGACCTTCCTCCCCGAAGCCTCAACCTTCTTGGCTATACTCAAGACAGCGAAAGCGGCTTCGGGCTCAACCTTCCGAATTCTTCTCGGAACCTGGTAGCGCACCATTTAAGATAATCCGGGAAGCTGATCGCTTAAAAAGTTTAGTCGGCGAGGCCTACTCCCCCCGCCGAATCCTCAGAAGCCTTAATACTTGAATGGGACAGAACTGATCTAGGTCTTGAGCGTTCAAGAGAGGCTTCAGGGATACTCTGGCGAGGTTCGGAGGATCCTCGAGGAAGCCGGGGTCGAAGTTGGCGATGAGGTAGAGGTTGCGGCCGGCGATAGGGTTTACCGGGGCATCCTCATGGCGCGGTACGAGCTGGCCGAGCCCGGATACATCGTCCTTAAGCTTCCGAACGGCTATAACGTTGGGGTGAGGGTCTCCGAGGGGGTTTCGGTTAGGAGGATCGCCCCCGCTAGGAAGCCCAGCTTCACCCCGCCTCCGAGACCGCCTTCGAAGCCCGGCCTCCCAAGGGTTTACGTCATTAGCACGGGCGGGACCATCGCCAGCAGGATAGATTATAGGACCGGAGGGGTTAGAGCCGCTCTAACGGCCGAGGATCTGCTCTCCATAATCCCGGAGCTGGCCGAGCTGGCGGATCTCGGCGCCGAGATACTCTTCTCAATCTTTAGCGAGGATATGACGGCGGATCACTGGAGCCGGATGGCCGCTAAAGCCGACGAGCTTATCCGGAGCGGGGTGGATGGGATCGTGATAGCCCATGGGACGGATACTATGGGATACTCAGCCGCGGCCCTAAGCTTCGCGCTCCAGAAGCCCCCGGTCCCCGTGGTCTTCGTCGGAGCTCAGCGCTCCTCGGATAGACCCTCAAGCGATGCCGCGACGAATCTCATAGCGGCGGTTAGGGTTGCCGGCCACGCGCCTTTCGCCGAGGTCTGCGCCTCGATGCACGCATGGCACTCCGACGACGTTATAGCGATCCATCGGGGAACTCGGGTTAGGAAGCTTCATACGAGCAGTAGGGACGCGTTCAAATCCGTTAACGCGGATCCGATAGCCTACGTGGCCGGTGGGGAGATAAGGGTTAACGCGGAGAACCTCAACCCGAGGGGATCTGAGGAATATAGGTTTGAGCCGGGATTCTCCGATGAGGCAGCTCTGGTTAAGTTCTATCCCGGGATGCCTCCCGAGCTCCTAGAGCTCCTAGCCGAGAGGGGTTGCAGGGGTATAATCTTGGAGGGAACCGGGCTGGGCCACGTGAGCAACCGGCTTAGACCGGTAATTAAGGAGCTTGTGGATCGGGGGATCTTCATCGGGATGACCTCCCAGTGCATCTACGGCAGGGTGAATATGAGGGTCTATGATACGGGTAGATACCTTCTGAAGGCCGGCGTGGTCCCGCTTGACGACATGCTCCCCGAAACCGCCTACGTTAAGCTCTCGTGGTGCCTTTCCAGGGCTAGGGATCTGGAGGAGGTTAAGAGGCTCATGCTAACCCCGATCTCGGGCGAGCTGGGCGGACGGAGCACGCCATCCCTCCAAGGGAGGTGATTCGAGGAGATGGAGATCGATTACGAGGAGGTCGGGCTTAGGGTCGGGTTGGAGATCCATAGGCAGCTCGATACGAGGCATAAGCTATTCTGCGAATGCCCAACCTCCCATAGGGAGGGCGGCAGAGAATTCACCTTCGCCCGATGGCTTCGGGAGGCTCAGAGCGAGCTCGGCGAGGTCGATCCGGCGGCCCTCTTCGAATCTAGGAAGCGGAGGAGGATAGTCTATCACGCCGACACCCTGAACACGTGTCTGGTCGAGATGGATGAGGAGCCTCCACACGAATTGAATAGGGAGGCCGTGGAGGTGGCTCTGACCGCGGCCCTCCTAATGAAGGCCAAGCCCGTTGACGAGATCCACGTTATGCGCAAGATAGTCATCGACGGGTCGAATACTACCGGATTTCAGAGGACCTGCGTCGTGGCCTTAGGCGGCGAGGTCGAGGTCAATGGAAAGAAGATCCCAATCCAGACCATAACCCTCGAGGAGGACGCCGCCCGGATCATCGAGCAGAAGCCCCACGAGGTCCACTACGATCTTAGGAGGCTCGGGATACCGCTGATCGAGGTCTCGACCGCTCCCGTCATAACCTCCCCCCGAGAAGCCTACAGGGTCGCCTACGCCATCGGCCGAATCCTCAGGGCAACTCGGAAGGTTAAGCGGGGGATCGGAACGGTTAGGCAGGATCTAAACATCTCCATAAGGGGTGGAGCCTTAATCGAGATCAAGGGGGTTCAGGAGCTAGACCTCCTGCCGAAGGTCGTGGAGCTCGAGGTAATCAGACAACTGCACCTACTTAGGCTGAGGGACGAGCTTAAGCGGCGGGGGGCCTCCGAGGAGGATCTCAAGAGAGCGCCGATAAGGGATGTCACCCACATCTTCTCGAAGACCCGCTCGAAGATCCTGCGAAGAAAGATCGAGCGAGGCGGGGTTGTTTTAGCTCTAAAGCTGGAGAAGTTTGGAGGGCTTCTAAAGCTCGAGCCGGCGCCCGGGATAAGGCTCGGCGCCGAGTTCGCGGGAAGGGCTAGAGCCTGGTCCGAGGTCGAGGGTATCTTCCACACGGACGAGCTTCCGGGCTACGGGATCTCGGAGGAGGAGGTTGAGAAGCTGAGGAAGGAGTTCGACGCGGGGGAGCTCGACGCCGTGGTCTTGGTCGCCGCCGAGCGCTGGAGGGCCGAGGACGCTCTGGAGAGGGTTAGGGAGAGGGCTATCGAGGCGCTTTACGGAGTTCCCTCGGAGACCCGGGGGGCTAGGCCGGATGGGACGACCATCTACCTCAGGCCGAGACCGGGGGCCGCTAGAATGTATCCCGAGACCGATATACCGCCCCTCCCGATCCCGAGGGAATACGTCGAGGAGCTTAGGCGCAGGCTTCCGCCGACCCTAGATCAGGTCGCCGAGGAGATCTCGAAGAAGTATGGGCTTAGCAGGCAGATGGCGGACGAGCTAATAGACTCGGAGAGGGTCGAGTTATTCGAGCGGATCGTGGCTGAGACCAGGGTTCAGCCATCGGTCGTGGCCTCCATACTCGTAGAGCACATGAAGAGCCTGAAGCGCGAGGGTTATCCGGTTGAGAGGGTTAGGGAGGAGGATCTTCTGGAATTCTTCAGGATGGTTTCGAGGGGGGAGGTCGCTAAGGAGGCGGCGCCGGAGCTGATTAAATGGCTTGCTGAGAACCCGGATAAAAGCCTCGGGGAGGCGGTGGAAGCCCTCGGGCTGAAGCCCGTAAGCATGGCCGAGGTCGAGGAGAGGCTGAATAAGCTCCTAGAGGAGCATAGGAGATTGGTCGAGGAGAATCCTGGGAAGGCGGTCTCCCTAATCATGGGAGAGCTGATGAGGCATTACCGAGGCAAGGTCGATGGGGCGAAGCTCTACAAGCTGGTCTCCGGGGCGGTTCGTGGCCAAAAAAGCGGATAATCCCGGGATATCGACGCCGTCCGTGCCAGCCGAGTGCGAGAAAGCTTCACGCGATCCCTTCATTTTCGGCCGAGCCTGGAAGCTTTAATAGGGATCTAGCCGAAAGCCCATTAGGAGCACAGATGTCATACAAGTTTAGACTTAGGGCCGGGAACTTGGAACTCGAGCTCGAGGGCGATAGGGAGTTCCTCGAGACTAAGCTCGGCGATCTAAGCTGGCTGGACGAGATTCTTAGAAAGCTCGGCGGGGTCAGGCTCAAGGCGGGGGCTGGGGAGAAGGTTCTCGAGGGCGAGAAGCCATCCTTCGTCGAGTTCGCAAGCAGGATAAACCCTAGGACTAATTGGGAGAAGTTCCTAATCATAGCTTACTACCTCTATAAGTGGGAGGACCGGGACCTAACCTACGAGGACGTCGAGAACTATTATCGGCAGGCGAGGTGGCCCATGCCCGGAAACGCTCGGGACGTTATGTCGAACCTCATTCGGGAGGGCTATATGGAGGGCGCCGGGAGGAGAAATGATCGGAAAGCCTTCAGGATTCTTAGGCGCGGGATCGAGCACGTCGAGGAGATCCTCGCTAGAGGTTGATCGAGATGAGCTCGGATAGGATCAGGGTTTTGATAAGGCACGGCGATACCGAGGTCGAGTTCGAGGGAGGCTACGAGGAGGTCTGGAAAAGCGTGAACAAGTATTTCTCGGAGACTTATCCGGCGATCGAAGCCGTTAAGAGACTTAAGGGCCTGGTCGACGTGGCCGATCTGGCCGAGAAGCTTAAGGGCCTCGTCGAGTTCAGGGAGGGGAGGATAGTGGTCCTGAGGGAGATGGAGGCTAAGCGCAGGATACTCCTATGCCTAGCGGCGGCCTACGCGGGGAAAGCTTTGGGCCTATTCGAGAAGGATAAGCTCACGCCTAAGGAGATCGCTGGATATACCGGTCTTAACGAGAAGGTTACCCGGGCTAGGCTTAGCGAGCTTAGGAAAGCCGGCCTAGTAATTAGGAGCGACGAAGGGTTATATGGCTTCACATCAACCTCTCTAAACGAACTCTTCGGTGAAAGGAGATGAGCGGAGAAGAGCTTAAGGTAACGATAAGATACGGGGACCTCGAAGCGGAGTTCTCCGGATCTCCCGAAGCCGTCTATAGGCAGGTCGTCTCCTTCCTCGAGAAAGCTATCCCGGAATACTCGCTTGCCAAGAAGATCTCCTTCAGCATGGACTTAAAAGACCTCCTCGAGGTCTTCGGCGACTACTTCGCCTATGACGAGCGGGAGGGCGTATTCTTCAAGAAGAGCTTAAGCGATCTGAGATCGGTCTCGGACGCGATCCTATTCCTAGCCCTCAGGAGGCATCTGGAGTATAGGCTGGGTAGGGTCGAGAGCCCGGCGATAAGCTCGGCGGAATTCGAGTCGAGCCTCCAGGCGAAGAAGAAGACCATCTTGAACAACTTGACGAAACTCGTCCAATCCGAGCTATTGAAAAGGCTCGACCGGGGAGACTACGCGATAACCCCCCTCGGAATAAAGCATCTGGCCGATAAATTCGCGGCTCGGGAAGCCTAAGCCCTCCGATAGGTGTAGCGCCTCGGAGCCCCCTCCCTTATAAGAGCGCGCTCCCGGACGAGGTCTAGAAGGCTATGGGAGACCGCGGTCGAATCGTAGTGATAGCCGCGCTTAGCGAGCTCCTGAACGACCTCCGAGAGGGTTCTCGGCTGATCGAACCAGCCCTCCTCGATCAAGCCCCTGAGCAGGCCGGAGCACGTGGGCAGGGGCTTCCGCCTAGGCTTCTCATGCTTGGCCACGGGTTTCTCGAGATCCGATCCGAGCTGGGGTAAAGCCGTCTTCAAGGCCGAGATGGCGTTCCTCACAGCCTCCTCCAGCTTATCCGGCGGAGCCTCCACCCTAACCGTAGCCGGGCCTATCACCACCTCGACCTTGATCTTCTCTTCCTTGCTCATTTCTTATCTTGCTCAAGTTGAGCAACATTTATAAGCACAGGGAATCCAGTAAAGTCGGGGGAACCGGGGGCATGCAGCAACTCGCCCAACCCAAGCTAGAAGCCTTCGAAAGCCTCTTTAAATCTTTCCTAGAAGCCGGGCGGAGGAGCCTAGCTCTAGCGTCGGGTCTTAGGCTGGCGGACTCTCAGGAAGATGATCTTGCTCAAAATGAGTGGCCTCCTCAGCTCTTGGAGAGGGCTCGGGAGCTGGATTCGCCGGCAGTCCTGATTCCGGTCGGGGACGCCGCTGAGAGGCAGGTGGTGGCCGTAGACACTACCTCGATAATCATAGCGGCCGGCGTGGGAGGGGTCGCGGTGGGGCTTAGGGGGAGCGTGGTCGTGAAAAGCCTGATC
>JAPDJZ010000052.1 GCA_029258815.1 archaeon | reverse complement strand
ATTAGCAGATCCCTCCCCTCCCTCCAGATCCTCCGAACCTCGCCAATTATATCCGGGAGGTTTATCCCGTACATGGTTAGGTGGATTACGGCCGCCCCCCTCCTCCTGAACTCCCTCACGACCCTCCTCCAATCGTCCTCGAATCTCGCCGAGAAGCTTCCGCCCCAGTTCTCGACGACCTTCATCACTCGCTCGACCAGCCCGTCGTCCCGCTCCCCGGTTATCACCACCTCGTCGGCTCCATAGGCTCTGGCGACTAGGGCCACGTGGGTCGTTATCCGCTTATCCCTAGCTATCCTGTGGCCCAGCCTTAGAACCGTTATCCTAGACATGGCCCGCCGAGCTACTTCGCCTCCTCGGCTATCTCGGGCTTCCTAATCTCCGTCATCTCCTTCACGGCCTTCTCGATCTCCCCGATCTTCCAGCGGAGGGCTTCGATCAGCTCCTCGTTCTCGTGGGGCTCTAAGGGCTTTCCGCAGACCGGGCATCTGAAGAGCTTCTCCATGGCTTGATCGAAGAGGAGCCTCGGGTGGCCTAGGGTTCCGCACCAGTAGAACTGGTTGCTCTCCTCGGTCTCGAGCTTCTGCTTAAGCCTATCAAGGATCTTGTTCATGTTCGAGATTATGAATCCTATCGCCTGCTCCTGCTGGACGTACCACTTGAATATCCTATGCTCGGTCTCCTTATCGCGGGTGAGCTCGTAGTGGAGTATCCCTATCCCCCCTAGCTTGTGAAGTATCTTCCTAACCTCCCTAACGTCGAGCTTAAGCCTCCGGGAGATCTCCTCATCGACTATCCCGGGCTTTCTCAGGAGGAGCTTCATAACCCCCGCGCCCTCCTCCCCGGCGACGAGCCTAGCGAGTTCCAGCAGGGTCTCCTTCTCGATTATAAGAAGCATTCCAGCCCTAACTCTTATAGCGAGCATTTAAAAAACTTCCCCCGAGCCTTGATCATAGCGGAGAAGTCTGATAGGGGCGGAGACCTCCTCGAGAAGCTCGGGGAGTGGGTTAGGGGGCTGGCCGAGGGGGTTTTCGAGGGAGAAGTCGAGGCGGGCTACTCGGGGGAGGGCTGGATAGTCCTCGAGCCCGACGAGGAGGTCCTGATGTCGAGCATAAGGCTTCAGACTAGGATCGATCCGATAGCCTCGGATAAGCCGCCCCACACGGCTAGGATCTCAAAGCTCTGGGAGGATAAGATTCTGATAGAGTATCCGAGCCGAGGCGGGAGGACCTTCAGGAAGAGGATCCCGGCCGAGAGGTTCGCCGCCGCCCTAGGCTATGGGGGCGATGATCCCGCGGGGTTTCTGAGGGGGGTGGGGCTCGGCGAGGGGTGCCCGGTAAGCGTCGCGGCGGATCTGCCCTCCAGCCTTCAGCTTAGGCTCCTCTTCGAGCAGGCTTTAAAGGGGCTCGACAGGCTTCTAATTCTTAACGCCGTAGCATCCGAGGTCGATCAGATCCTCTCGCTGGAGTCGATGAAGGCCCTGATCGCCGGCTACGAGAATCTAACCCTTCTAACCCACCTCGCCTACCTCAGGCTGGGGGTCGGGCTCGAGAAGGCCGCGGAGAGGCTGAGGAGGGAGTTCGAGGCGATCTCGGGGAGGATCGTCGTTAGGGCCTTGCCGTGGAGGATCCTAGCAGAGGCCGCGAGGAGCCTCAGGATATACTTCCCAAGCCTTCTCGAGTAGACGGGTTCTGAGCCTAGCGGAGTGGGCCGGGTGGGATTCGAACCCACGACCTCCGCCGTCTCCTCCCCTCCGGGGGCGTGAGGGCGGCGTCATAGCCACTAGACTACCGGCCCCGAGCCATCCTATAGGCCGGCTTTTACATAAAATATTCGCTACCGGGGGAGGAGTTTAGCGCTTAAGCTCTCTCCGCTTCCATCTGAGGTCCCGGCTTCTGCATTTTCTGCACTTCTCGGCCGTCGGAGCGTTTCGAGCACCGCACTTCATGCATATCTTGTAGTAGAGCCTTCGCTTCTGAGCTATCTGGAGGAGGGTCATGTCCCTTATCGGCATGCTCAGCTAGTCCGCTGCGGCGGGATGATTTAGCCATTACCCTGCTTCGCGGGCGCCGGGCGGAGGAAATACATTTATGTGGAGCGCGTTGTAGGTAAATCTAGCCTACGTGGGGTGCGAAACTATGTCGGAGAGCGAGATTCCAACAGTTTTAATCGGTAAGAAGCCGCTTATGAACTATGTCTTCGCCTGCCTAACGACCCTCCAAGGAGGAGCTAAGCAGATATTGATCAAGGCCAGGGGCAGGGCCATAAGCAGGGCGGTCGACGTGGTTCAGATCCTCCAGCGGAGGTTCTACAAGGACTTGAAGATCGCCGACATAAAGCTCGGGACCCAAGAGCTTACGGGGCCGAATAACCAGCCGGTTAGCGTGAGCACGATCGAGATCCTGCTAAAGCGCTAAGCCTCCCCGCATACCCCACATTTTCTTCCCACGATTAGGATTAAATCCTCCATAGGCGTTAGGATTGGCGAGAGGTGGGTAGGTGGAGCTTCCATTATGCTCGTTCGACCTTAGGACCGGGATCTTCTGCCCCCGGTGCGCGGAGAAGCTACGGAGGGGTCTCTACAGCGAGCTCGACGTGAAGGTGATGAAGAAGCTTCTCGAGCTTGAGAAGAGCTTCAGCAAGCTTCAGAGGGCGGGCTACGTAAAGTCGGTCGACTGCGGAGAGGCCGTCTTCGTCGTCTTAAAGAGCGGGAGCCTCAGCGGCTTCGAGTTCAGGGAGCTCAGCCGCCTCAGGAAGATGCTATCGAGCGAGGTCGGGAAGCACGTTAGGATCGTCGAGGACGACCCGGATCCGATAAGGTTTATCGAGAAGGTCGCGGCCCCGGCTAGGATCGCCGCCGTGAATAAGATATGGCTTCCGGATGGAAGCGAGGAGACTAGGGTGATCTTCGATCGGGAGAGGAGCCTCAGGGTCGGCGGCGACGCTTTGGTAAAGCTCGTGGAGGAGGTTAAGAAGATGAAGCTTAGCGTGGACTTCGAGCGAAGGGGGTGGAGAGGCGGGACCCCCAGGAGGAGAAGGGCTAAGAAGGCCGTAGCTAAGTAGCTTCCCGGAAAATTCTTATTGAAATGCGCTCGCTCAGGATTCGGAAGGGGATGCTTAGGAGCCACTACATCGGCGATATTAAGCCCGGGCTCGTTCGGGAGGCCAGGATAGCAGGCTGGGTTGATAGGGTTAAGGATGTCGGGAGGTTTAGGTTCATCTGGGTTAGGGATAGGAGCGGGCTCGCTCAGGTTACGATCAGCAGGGATCAGGGCGAGCTATATGAGAAGGCCTCGGGGCTGGGGCTGCACGACTTCGTGGCCGTCGATGGCGTGGTTTTGGAGAAGCCCGTCGCCAAGGTCGGGGTCGAGCTGAAGCCCAAGGAGCTGAGGATTTTGAGCAGGGCGGAGTCCCCGCTACCCCTGGATGTCGGAGGCTACATCGAGTCGAACCTCTCGACTAGGCTCGACTGGAGGCCGATAGACCTAAGGCATCCGAGAAATCTAGCCATAATGAGGATTCAGGCGGCTCTGGTTAAGGGCATGCAGGAGTATCTGGACTCCCACGGCTTCATCCAAGTTTTCACCCCCTGCCTTATCGGGGCGGGTTCGGAGGGAGGGGCGGAGCTATTCGAGGTCGACTACTTCGGGAGGCGGGCCTACCTAAGGCAGGATCCCCAGCTCCATAGGCAGCTACTAATGGTCGCCGGCCTAGACAAGATCTACGATCTCGGCCCCAGCTGGAGGGCTGAGCCCAGCCACACTCCGCGGCACCTCTGCGAGTATAGGTCGTGCGCTGTCGAGCTATCGTTCATCGAGGACGAGGTCGATGTCATGAGGGTTGAGGAGGAGCTCGTGGCCGCGGGGGTCAAGCGCGTCGTCGAGGAGTGCGGGAGGGAGCTCAAGCTTCTCGGAGTCGAGCCCGATATTCCCAAGAAGCCGTTTCCGGTCCTGAAGTTTCCGAAGATATACGAGGTGCTCGAGGATCTTGGGAAGAAGGTGGCTTATGGGGAGGACTTGGATCGGGAGGCCGAGAAGCTTCTAGCCAGCTACGTTAAGGAGAACTATGACCACGACTTCTTCTTCGTGGACTACTTCCCGTATAGGGTTAAGCCCTTCTACGTGATGAAGGTGGATGGGACGGATTGGGCTAGGAGCGTGGACTTGATCGGGAGGGGGCTTGAGCTGAGCTCCGGGGGCCAGCGCGAGCACCGCTACGAGAGGATAGTCGAGCAGATCGAGGAGAAGGGGCTTAATCTAGAGGACTTCAGGTGGTTCGTCGACCACTTCAGGTACGGCGCTCCTCCCCACGGCGGATTCGCGATAGGGATCGAGAGGCTTACTATGGTGATCCTGAACCTCGAGAACATTAGGGAGGCGACGCCGTTCCCGAGAACCCCCGAGAGGCTGCTACCCTAGACTCGAGTACGCTACTTGGTTGAGCTTGGATTCGAGGTTACGCCCCCGTCGCAGGATAGGACGATTATCAAGTCTCTTAGATCGCTTCTGAGGATCTCCCTCATGGATGCTTCTCCCGCGGATCTCCTTATGCTTTGGAGCAGCCTATCCCTGAGGTCGAGCCTCTTCCAGAGGAGGGTTACGGCGAGATAGCCTCTGCTCACCCTGACGATCTCCCTCACAGCCCTCTCCACGTCTAGGAGGTGGATTACCGTTACGCAGGCTACTAGGTCTATAGACCTGCTCCTTAGCGGGAGGTGCTCCGCATCCGCTTGGATCAGCATCCAAGAGCTATCCGCTCTACGCTTAGCTGATTCGAGCCTCTCCGAGGCTAGGTCTATGCCCACGTAGATTCCGCCGAAGCCCAAGGTTCTTAGATATTCTCCGAGGAGACCGGTTCCGCAGCCGACATCAGCTACGACGCTTATCCCCGCGACCTCCTTCTCGAGCTCCGAGACTATGGCGGAGTATTTCTCGAGCTGCTCCTCGCCGTAGAGCTCGTCGTAGCCCTCGGCCGGGACGTCGTAGCCTATCCCCCGCCTTGCTAGAAGCCTGTCGGCCACCTCCTCCCTCGAAAGATCCATATCTCGGAGCTACAATAGTTCTTTCGCCGGCGATGAGGAGTTTGCCGAGTTCGGATGAGGTGAAGTTAAAAGGCCCTCTCTGAGCCGGCCGCCTTAAACTCCTTAACCTCCCCGGTCTTCGGGTCGAGCCTCATCGAGACCCTCACGAGCCTCTTCCCCAATCCCTTCCGCAGCTGCAGTTCCAGCCTGACGCTCCAGAGCCCTCCCATGGGCTTCGGCTCCAAGCTTATCGAGTCCACCCAGTATCTCTCGATCCTCGCGTTAAGCCTCTTCTCGGCCTCCCTTAGGCCGGCCTCCCTAGCCTCGTCCCACGACCCGATCCTCATAGAACCCCTCCCTTCCGATTGATTTCTAATCTTTAAGCTTCCTCCGACGATTCCTACTCGGCTCTCAGGGCTTGAACCGGATCCATTCTAGCCGCCTTCACGGCGGGGTATAGCCCCGAGAGCACCCCGACCGCGATGGCGAAGAGGAAGCTTTCCGCGAGGAGCTCGGGGGAGATTACGGGCGTGTAGGTTATCTGGAGGGCTTGACCTATGGGGGTTGTCGCCTCCCTTACTTGGAACATTTTCCCGAATACGTCTCCCAGCGCGATCGAGGCCGTTACGCCGAGCGCTATTCCGAGCAGCCCGCCGATCACCCCTATCAGGGCCGCCTCCGCCAAGAAGATAGCGGCCACGTCCTTTTGGCTGAATCCTATCGCCCTCAGGATCCCTATCTCCCTCGTCCGCTCCATGACGGACATTATCATGGTGTTCATTATCCCCACCCCGGCCACGACTAGGGAGGTGCTCGCGACCACGAGCATGAAGACCGAGAAGTTCGAGATTATGGCCCTCACATTCCTGACTATGGTCAGCGGGCTGATTACCTCAACCTTATCGCCATAGATTTCCTGAAGCACGTCGATCACCGGCTCCACGGTGTCGGGGGAATCGGCGACGAGAACGATAGCGGGATAATGCTTCTCCTCGAAGAAGCTTCTAGCGGCCTCAACGCTCGCGATAACGCTGTTGTCCACGTCTAGGTATGGCGTCGAGCCGAACTCGTCGTAGATCCCGCCCACCATGAAGCTCTTAACCTTCATCACCGAGCCCTCGCGATAGGTTATCGAAATCGACGAGTAGAGCCTTATCCGCTTGCTAGGATCCTCCGGTGGATAGGAGACCTTATATCCGAGCGCCACGGCCGCGAGATCCGCCGGCTAAACGGGCTCTCCCTCCTTAAGCCTT
>JAPDJZ010000063.1 GCA_029258815.1 archaeon | reverse complement strand
GTCACCCCCTGCGTCTTCCTCCCCATACCCGTCGGAAACCTGAGGAGGGATAGGCTCGAAGATATCTGGAAGAATAACAAGGTGATAAACGATCTCAAGGACAAAGATCTACTAAAGCCTCCGTGCGGGGAATGCGAATACAGGTATATCTGCGGAGGGTGCAGGGCTAGGGCGTACGCGTACTTCGGGGACTACCTCGAGCGGGATCCCGGATGCTTGAAGGGTAAGCTGCTGCTTGAGGCCGTCAAGGCTGAGGTGCCCGCCGCAATCGACGGAAGCTAGCCTAGGACGTCCCTCAGCTTATCAACCGCCTCGATCACGTCCATCAGAACCAAGCCTATCTTCGCGTCCGGCCTCGTTAATACTATGAGCGAGGAGAGCTTTCCAGAGCATATCACCGCGCCGCCCCTTTCGGCGAACATCATAATCCTCTCAACGTTTCCGAGGGCTATCTGCTGCGCGGCCCGATCCGCCACAGCCCGCAGGGCCGCGGTTATGGCCGAGATCCGATGCTCGTCGAGGTCTCCGGGAAGGAAGCTCGCGACTATGTGGCCCTCATCGCTCACTATCGCCGAGCCCAGTACGTCCGGGTTTCCGCGGGAAAGCCCCCTCCAAAAGCTCTCTCAACTTCTCGGATCTCGAGGACATCACCTGGCACCTCACCGGGAAGCTAGGAATCGAGGCATGTCGGCTCCCCCCTACCCGAGGAGGAAGAGATAGGTCTCCCGCATCCTCCTATAAGCCTCCTCGCTAATCCTCCCCTCTCCGCGAAGCTTTTCAAGCTTGGCCAAGCAATCCATTATCCCGGCCCTCAATACGTTGCGCTCGAAGCTCGGGGCCTCGGCGCCTCCCCCCGGAGCTAAAGCCGGCTTAATCTCCGGCTCGACGGTTCTCATGGGGGGCGGGCTTTCTAGCGAGACCCGGGGCTCCGAGGGCTTGGCCTCCGCGCGCTCTCCGCCGACCAGCTTCCCGATCTCCGTGGCGAGCTCCTTATCGCTCACGCTCAGGGATCTTTCTAAGACCGAGCGCAGGTCGGAGGCTAGCTGGAGGGCGTCCTTCCCGAAAAGCCCCTTCCGCCCGTCCTCGCGGCCGGGAACCTCGGTATATCGAACCTTGCCTTAAGCTCCTCCTGATAGATGTTGAGGATGAAGTAGGTTTCGACTCGGAGGATTTCGCAGGAGCCCGGCTCCGGCTCCACGACGGCCTCATTGCTAGCGAGAACGTATGCGGCGTAATCCCTCGAGGAAGTTCTATACTTGGAGCCGAATCTTTTGGCGAGGAGCTTCGATACGTCATCGATCACCCGTATCATACTCTTCGAGAGATCATCGCCAGTTACGAAGAATTGGAAGATATAGGGCACGGCTCTCGACCGGGATAATAGTCCGCAGTTAGGCTAAATAAGTTTTCGCGAGCGGGGAGGGGAAATTCCTATAAGCCATCTCGCGGAGATTCCCTCGGGTTCCAAGACATGTTTTATCTCCTCGCAATCGTCCTCTCATCGCTCGCTCTCACGATAGGCGCGGTCGGCCTAGTGATTAAAAGATCCAGGGGCTCCGGGGAGAACTTCTCCGAAGCTCATTCTTCTAAAGGCTTCGAGCCTGGGATCCGCACAAGACCTGTGAAGCGCGTTAACTCGCTGGCTGAAGCCGCGGTGATCCTCGGAGCCAGATCCCTAATGCTATTCGATCGGCAAGGCTTCGTGATAGAAGCGTATAACGTGTCGGAGGAGTATGAGGCGGAGACGGCGGCGATCATGGCCGAGCTAATAGGCATGCTCGAGGGGCTCGGGCTGCCGGCCTCGACCGTAACCCTTAATGATCTTAAAAGCTTCGTTATAGAGCTGGAGAGGGTAAGCGATATGAGGCTCTACGGTCTCGTGGTCGGCGGGGAAGCGGGTTTGAAGGACGCCGCCTACGCGAGAAACGTCCTCCAAAAATACTTGGAGAGCATCGTGGAGAGGAGGTGGTGAGGCGTGTCGGCGACGCTTCAGGAGCTTAGATCGCTGGCCGAGGACCTGATGGTCGGGTGCAGGGGATGGGTGGACGCGGTGATAATAGTCTCGGAGGATGGAGCGCCCCTAACCTACACGACGAACATGGACTTGGATCCGGAGTTCGTGGCGGCCGCGACAGCCTCGATAGTCGGGGCGACCTCAGCCGTCCTAGAGCTACTAAACTCCAGGGGGTTCGACGGGATAAACGTGAAGCTTAGGGAAAGACGCTACCTCCTAATCAGAAGCTACAAGGCATACTACGTGGTCGCGCTTACGAGGCCGAACCCGAATCTAGGATTCATAAACCTAGTATTCGAAGCCTATCTCTCTGCCAGGAGATGAAGGCCTTTAAGATAGTCGTTACGGGGCCGTTTAACGCCGGCAAGACGACCTTGATAAAGACCCTATGCGGGAGGATTCTGCAATCCGATAAGATACTTTTGGTCGAGACCGTTAAGCCCACGACCACCGTCGCCCTAGACTTCGGGCTGCTGGAGCTCGATCAAAAGCGCGTAAGGCTTTTCGGAACCCCGGGCCAGCGCAGGTTCTCCTTCATGTGGAGAGTTCTCGCGGCCGGGATGGATGGATACATAATGATGGTTGACTCGCAGGATGCGAACAGCCTAGAGGACGCGGCTCACATCTACAAGGTCTTCAGGGAGGGCTTCCCCGACACCCCCCACGTTATCTCGGCGAACAAGGCGGACGGCGAGAGACTCATCTCGAAGGAGACTATAAAGCTCGTTCTAAAGCCGTCCGAGAACGTCCCGATACGCTACACCGTCGCCATCCGAAGGGAGAGCGCTCTCGAGATCCTCAGGCTTCTAATGGGCTTGATCGAGGGAAGGAAAACGCCCTAGCCTCCGACCAGCCTCACCCTCGCCTGCGATAGCTCGATCCTCCCGCTTTCTCGAAGCCTCTTCAAAGCCTTAAAGACCGCGATCTTAGAGGTCTCAAGCTCCACGAAAATCTTCCAGAGCGGGTATTCGCCGTTGTTCGCCTCTAGGATCCTGAGGATGGCCTCGGCTACGGCGTCCTCACCCCCTCCGGCGTCCCACCTAGCGGGCTTAGCTGCCTCGGCTACGGGCTCCTCCTCGAGTACCTCGGTGGGAATCTTGGATGGAGCGGCGGCCGGAACCGTTATGGGCGCGATGCCGTACTTCCTCAAAACCTGCTCCGGGTCGGAGTAGTAGGCGTACACCTCCCTCGCTATGTCCCCCGTCTCGATCAGGTTCCTCTCCACCATGCGCTTCAGAAGCTCGGCCCTCCGCTCGATCTCCATCATTATCTCATCCTTGCTCTTGGCGCTCCTAGCCGCGATCCTCTCCAATACCACGCTGCTCATGAAGTCCTCCCTAAAGGCGTCGGTCGTGGGATCCCACTCCGCCACTGTTACGTATCGATTGTAATCCACAACTTCCCAGATGTATCGTATCCTCCTGCCGTAAGCCCTACCTTCGGCGGAATGAGGGAGCCTAACCCTCTCGACTAGGACTACGGCATCGAGCAGGGGGATATGGCTCGTCGGGATATTCATCGGGGGGCTAACGAGCCTCTTCATAACGGACTCGATGCTCTCGGCGTGGATCGTAGATAGGCCGCCGTGGCCGGTGGCTATGGCTTGGAAGAGGACGAAGGCCTCCTCTCCCCTCACCTCTCCAACGATCAGGTAGTCCGGCCTATACCTTAGGCTCGTCTTCACCAAGTCGTATAGGGTTATCTCGCCTATCTTCTGGGTTCCGAGGCCGTAGCTCTCCCTCGTAACGAACCTCACCCAGTTTTCGGTGGGCATGTTAAGCTCTGCCGTCTCCTCGCAGGTTACTATCTTCATCCTCGGATTTATGAAGAATGAGAGGGCGTTCAGGATGGTCGTCTTCCCGCTTCCGGTCGCCCCCGCCACTAGTATGTTCGCCTTGTTCTCGATTAGCATCCAGAAGTATGCGGCCATCCTCGGGCTTAGGAGGTTCGTCTTTATCAGCTCGGTTATGCTGAAGGGCTTCTCCCTGAACTTCCTTATCGTGAAGGTGCTCCCCCTCGGCGATACCTCCTCCCTGAAGGTCGCGGCGAGCCTATGCTTTCCATAGATCATGGCGTCGAGAATTGGGAACGCCGATGAGATATGTTTACCGGATTTGTGGGCGAGCTGTATTATGAAGTCGTCTAAGACCTCCCTATCCGTGAACATTATGTTCGTTGGCATGCTCTCATAATCCCTATGCCAAACATAGACTGGGACGTTTACACCATCGCATGATACGTCCTCAATCCTATAGTCTTCCATTATGACGTTAAGGGGGCCGAATCCCATCATATCCCTCTCAAGATAGTAGAAGAGCTTATTCTTTGAGTCCTCGGAGATCTGGCCGAAAGCCCCTCTATACTTCTTCAACAGTTTATCCGCTGTCTCGATCAAAAGCTTCTTCACATCCTCTTCTTCCCCGAGCTTCGGGGGCTCAAGCTCTTTTGAGAGCATATCCTTTAACATTTCTAGAGCTTTTATCTCATGAGGTTCAAGCTGAACCTCTTTGACGAAATATGTTGGCTCAGGGGTTGTGGCCGGAGGGGTTGCGATCACGACCTCAGCATAACCTTCCCGTATCGGATAGCCGTCTATGATTTTGTAGTCTTCTGGAATTGGCTTGATCTCAATCCCCTTCCAGAAGAGCTCATATTCCTCTTCCTTCTTCTTAGACTTCTTTTTCTTACCCACAGCCCTCCTACCCACAACTTTATTACCTTTAAGGGGGTAATATATCCTTCTCTGGAGCATTTAGATGGAATTGCCGAGAGTATATGCGAAGCTTTCTGAGGCTGAGAGAATCCTTCGTCTTAGGATTAGGAGGAGTGAGAGCGGATAGGCCGTTAAGGATGCTAGAAGCCATGGAGGAGGGTTTGTGGCCAAGGTCTCTAAGCCCCTTATGATGAGAAGTGGGAGATCTAAGATGATCGAGCCGGCCATGGGAATCGCCGCATAGAGGAGGGCGAGGTGGGAGAGGGCGGTCGCTGGCTTCCCAGATCTCAAGGCCATGAGCATGGAGATCGTCGTGGAGGTTATCGAGGTTGTTAGGGCGAGGAGGAGGTCTAAGACCATAAATGGATTCTCGCCAATCATCATATTCATCAAGCCATAGAAGACCATCGCGAAGGATGCCGAGACGATTATATACGATGAGAGCATCCCATCGAGATAATTTCTTAACCCATTTGAGGATGATGCCGGAGACCAGAGATTCACCCTCTCCACAATATTCCAGTTTATGGTCAAGAGCGCTGGAATGAGCGGTATGTAGAGGGCTGTGAGAATGGTTGACGCCAACTCGGGTCTCAACGAGCTCCAAGCAATCTTAGATAGGCTCATATTTGCTATGATGAAAACGGCTAGGAAGAGCGCCGAGGCGCCGAGGCTCCCATCCCTACAGATTCTCACTAGATGAAACTTGATGAGATAGAGGTGGAGGGAGCCCTTGCTGAAATCTAGCTTGAGGTATGGGAGTCTCGTCCAACGCGAACTCGGCTCCATGAAACCTGTGGTTAGAAGAGGGTTCACGTCTGAGAATACCTTAATTCTCAGAGCTTGCAGATATAGCCCCAAGACCGCGGCGAGCCATATCGTCAGAAGTGGGAGGTCTAGAGCTTCCTGTGCGCCGACTGCGAGCCTTGCAAGGATCTCCGATGGATGGAGGGTGGCCATGGGTTTGACTCGAATGTCAAGCATGTTTAGGATGATTGGTATGAGCATGAACGCTATCAAGATCCATCCCGAGATCTTTGCAATCCTCCTATATCCCCTCACACCCAATACTCCGAGGCCATGAGCTATGATCGCCGCCATCAATATCGAGATCTCATAGACTATGAGGAATGTGAAGATATATTGCTCATCTGGATATAGTAGTGTTGCGATGAATATCGAGATGGCTGGAGTAAGCATCACGTTAAGGAATATTAGCTGGAAGATCAGATCGGCGATGAGATATGTCGACGGCTTAATGGGAGACGGTAAAATGAAGTCCACCTCGGATTTCAGCGCTGTGATACCCCCCTTCATTCCGAGATAGGTTTCGAATATGAAGAGCGCCGAGAATATGAATGTGACCGTCGTGATTATTCTGGGGAGATCTTCTATCCCCGTGATCCCATATAGGCTCCTCATCAAGGCAGCGGCTCCAGCGGCTGAGAACATTATCAACAGGTAGGTTATGATCGTCAAGGCCTTGGCGGATGATGAGGCTCGTAGAGTCCCATAGTATTGTTTTAGTTTGAGAGCGAGGATCGATTTCATCATGAAGCTCAAGAGAT
>JAPDJZ010000047.1 GCA_029258815.1 archaeon | reverse complement strand
ATCACGAGCTTAAGCCTAGGATCCTCGAACCCCTCCCTACCCCATGGAAGATGCTTCCTCACGATCTCGATTAGCTCGCCGTCTAGATCGACCATCTGAACCTCCTCGACGCCGGGATAGCGCTCGACCTCCCTAGCCGTAGCTCCCTCCCCTCCCCCGATTATGAGAACCCGCCTCGGATCGGGGTGGGAGAGCATCGCCGGGTGGACTAGGCATTCGTGGTAGATGAATTCGTCGAGCTCCGATGATTGGAGTAGGCCGTCTAGGAGGAGGACCGTGCCGAAGTCGTGGGTCTTCAGGATGTCGACCTTCTGATACCTGGTCTCGCCCGAGTAGATTATCTCCTTGACCCCGTAGAGGGATGCCCAGCTCTCAGTAATCCACTCCAAGACGAACTTGTTGGCGGAGACCCTGGTGATCATCGCTCTCCACGCTCTTCGAGCTTCTCGAGCCTAACTAAGCCGCGCTTAATCTCGGTAACGTTCACCTTCTCGGGCTTATAGACCTCGACGACGTGCTCGTAAGCCTTCCACGGATCGGCCTGATCCCCGCATGTGAAGATGTCCAGAGCCGCATACCCGTACTCCGGCCAGGTGTGTATGGAGATGTGGGATTCCGCGAGAGCTATTATCGCCGTAACCCCGCCCCAGGGCTCGAAGGTCTTGTGGAACTCTCCGAGATAGGTGGCGCCAGCGGCCTTAACAGCGTCTCTCAGGATTTCGAGAGTCCTATCTAGGTCCGTGAGAAGGCCGGGCTCGCAACCGTGCAATTCCGCTACTATGTGCCGCCCCAACACCTTCATCTTCCCCAATCAGATTCTCCCCCCCGGAAGAGCCGGACTTAAAAATGCAAAAGAATTTAAAAGGTTTTTTGAGCCGAAAAGATTAACCCGAGCTCGCTAGATGGGTGAGGCATGGAGGCCGCGCGGATAGGGGTGGTGAACGTCCCCCTCTTCGGAGAATTCAGGGATCCATCGGAGCTCGTAAGGAGCTCCGGCGCCGAGCTCATCAAGCTATCGATCGACCCGCGCGAAGAGCCGGAGGAGGCTGCCGGGAAGCTCGCCGACCTAGACGTGGTGATAGCTGGGTCGACTCCGATCTACGACCGGAGGCTCTTCGCGAGGCTTCCCAGGCTTAAGGCCGTCATTAGATGGGGGGTTGGATACGATAACGTCGTCTTGGAGGACGCGACGAGGGAGGGGGTGATAGCCTCGAGGCTTCCAGCCTACGTGTTGAGGGACTCGGTCGCGGAGCATACGATAGCCCTGATCTTAAGCCTTCTCCGGAGAATCCCGGCCGCGGATAGCTATGTGAGGGAGGGTAGGTGGGAGGAGGGGGACGTGGAGGGGCTGAGGGAGCTGGTGGGCGAGCGGATCGAGGAGAAGATCGTCGGGATAATAGGGTTGGGGAACATAGGGTTGAGGGTTTTAGAGCTCCTAAAGCCCCTCAAACCCAGGAGGATAATCGTCTACGACCCATACGTCTCCGGGGAGGTGGTCAGGGCGCTCGGGGCGGATCGGGCCGGAAGCCTGGAAGAGCTTCTAGCGCTATCCGATATAATAACAATCCACGCTCCCCTAACCCCGGAGACCCGGCGCATGCTCGATAGAAGGGCGTTCGAGAAGATGAAGCCGGGAGCATACCTCGTGAACACCGCTAGAGGGGGAATAATAGACCCGGACGCGCTACTCTGGGCGCTGGAAAGCGGCATCCTAAAGGCGGCAGCCCTAGACGTATTCGATCCGGAGCCGATCCCGGCCGACCACCCGATCCTAAGACGCGGAAACGTGATCCTAACCCCGCACATAGGCTCGGGAACGATCTCGAGCTATAAGCGGATGGACGAATACTCGATACAGGAGGCCCTGAGAATCCTGAGAGGGGAGAAACCCCTCTGGATACTAAACCCAGAGGTCTTGGAAAGCCCAAGGCTAAGGGCGAAGATAAGGGTGTAGGAGCGGGCCCGCGGGGATTCGAACCCCGGACCCCCGGCTTAGAAGGCCGGTACTCTATCCAGGCTGAGCTACGGGCCCATATCTGCGGTTAAAGGCACGGTATTTAATGCCTTCTCTCCGCGATTATAATTCGGCGTTAAGCCCGGCTTGGTTTAGGGAAGGTTTATCGGTTGCCGCTCTTCTAGCCTACTCGGCTGGATGATCGTATGCGTTCTGTATTCGGGTGGGAAGGATTCTAACCTCGCGCTTCTTGAGGCTTCGAGGCTTTTTCGGGTTGCATGCTTGGTGAATATCCGGCCGGAGAGCTCCGAGAGCGCCCTCTTCCATTACCCCGCATCCGACCTAGCCGATCTTCAGGCCGAGGCCCTAGAGCTTCCGATGATATGCGTTGAGAGCGGGGATCGTGAGGAGGAACAGGTTCGGGCCCTTCGCGAAGCCTTGGAGCTGGCTAGGGAGGAGTACGGCGTCGAGGGAGCCGTTACCGGGGCCGTTAAGTCGGTTTATCAGGCGACGCGCTTTCGGCGGGTGTGCGGCGAGCTGGGACTCCGGTGCTTCAACCCGCTCTGGCTTATGGACGAGGAGAGGCTTATGGAGAGAATTCTGTCATGCGGGTTCAAGGCTTTGATAACGCGGCTGGCCGTCTACCCGTTCGAAGAAAGATTCCTAGGAAGATTCGTCGATGAAGAGTTCGTCGAATACCTTAGGAGGATCGGGGCGAACCTGTCGGGGGAGGGGGGCGAGTACGAGACCCTAGTTACCTGGATGCCCATGTTCAAGCGCGAGATAAGGATTCTGAAGTACTCGAAGATCGTTCGGGAGAGCGAGGGAGAGATACTGATAGAGCGGGCTGAGCTGGGTTAAGGGGCGAGGCTCGGCGCCGCGGCTGGGCATAAGATTTCTATTCTCTCCGGTATGGGTCCTTATTGAGGCTTGGCCATGGCCGGCGCGCTTAGGCTCGCTGCGGTCGCCTCGGCCATCGCTCTGGCCGCTTCCATCTACCTAGCCCTCCCGCCTGCCGGCTACGTGATCGGATCCCCGATTGAGGTCGATGGATGGGTTATCACCGCTCGTGGGGTCGTTGAGGCCAAGTATCTTAAGCTCAGGTCTTGCTGCGGCTTAACGTTTTATCGCGCTGAGAAGGGCTTCAAGTTCGTTCTCGTAAATCTCGAAGCCGTTAACGCGGGCGGCGATTACGGCGAGCTGTTTAGGGCTCGGGGTTTCAGGCTGATAACCGACCGCGGGGCTTACCCTAGAGCTCGACTCGCCGAGCTTAAGCCCATTCCCGTGGAGGCGCTGAGCGGAGAGGTTCTCGCGGAGTTCGTCGAGTTTTCCGAGCTTCCCGACGCCTGCGTAATCGCCCCCGGCGAGTCTATTCGAGGAGATCTTATCTTCGTCGTTCCGGCTGCCGAGAGACCTAGTATGCTCGAGTTTGAGGTCGCGGGTTTCGGGGTCGTTAGGATCGGGCTTGAGGGCAGCTATTCGTCAGCTTAATCAGCTCTATCCCCCTGGAGACCTCCAGGCTTCCGGGCAGGTCTATGAAGCTTCTGCACCTTAGCAGGATCGCGGAGTCGCTCGTCGCGATTACGTCGTGAGATCGGGAGAGGATCGAGTCCACGGTCTTCGCGGTTCTCGCCTCCCCGTCGACTGCCAGCTCAGCCATAATCCTCCTCGTTAAGGCGGCTACCTCCCCGCTTCTGCTAATCTGCCCCTCGTAGAGCACCTCGACCTCGGATACGCCGGCCCTCCTCAGGAAATCCAATATGAGCTTTAGGGCTTTCCCGGTTAGCTCACTAAACCTATACTTTGAGTGGATTTCGGCGAAGTCCCTTAGAACGCCGTCATCGCAGAGGATCAGGGGCTCGCCCCTTAGGATCGCCTCGACCGTGTTCAGGACGTTGAAGCCGTCTACGAGCAGCCTCCTCCCCCTAAGCTCGCCTACGCCGATCCGCTTAGACCTTATGATCTCGGCCTCCCGATCCGAGAACACGGACCTAAATAAAATGGATCTCTCGGGTTTGTTAAGCTGATATCTGTCTCCGACGAGCTTGAGCGCTGAAGGCTTGTTATAGCCTCGATTCAAGAGGTATTTTAGATCTTTCCGCGCCTCCCTCAAAACGCTTATTCTAATCACCCGATGCATGGCGCGTTATTCGACGTATACTCCGGGTCTCAGCGGTAGGGCGGATGAAGCCTTCCCCCTCGGATCGTACACATCTTTCTCCCCTTCTCGGTATACCTCGATCTTCGCGTTAAATTCTCTTTCGAGGAATTCCGCTGCCTTTCGGTATATCGTAAGCTCGTTCTCCGCAACCCTCCTCACGACTTCGGGCTCGTAGCTTGATGTGTACGCCGCGAGCATGTCGAGTATCAGCTTTGCTAGGGTTGGCGCTTTCTTGGGTTGAGCTAGCTTCTGGGAGATCATCCACTTGATAAGTTCGCCCATCGGGTTCTTGGGCTTCGAGCTCATAAGCTCTAAAGCTTTATCCAAGATCTTCTTCTTCGAGTTTGCCGCAACGTAGAGGATCACCTTTTCAGGGCTCTTACCATAGACCCCGATTATGCTTCTGATGTCGTCCATGAGCCTCGCTAGAATCTCTTCCTCGAGCTCCCTCTCCCCGTTTACGAGCTCTTCGTCCGGCTTAGGCCATGGTGCCAGCGATACGAAGCCCTCCTTCCCCAATATGCTCCAGCACTCCTCCGCGGTGAACGGTATGAACGGGGCTAATAGCTTAATCCAAGTTTCAACGAAGCTTCTCGCCGCCTCTCCGATCACGCCCCCGGTTCTCCTAAGATACCATTTCCAGTCGTTGTATAATCCGTATAGGGCTTCCGAGATCGCCGTTCTAGTCTTCAAGACCTCCATCGCTGAGGTTATTCTCTCTATCCTCCTCTGTAGGGTTGAGAGTAGCCATGGATCCATCTCGGTCTGGTTGGAGGACTGAGCTGAGGAGACTTCTCGGCATATTCTCAGCAGGGTCTCCAGCATGCTCCTAACCTCCCTCGCGTTCTTATCTCTCCAGTCGGGGTCGTCTAGGTCTTCGGCCGCTAGGAGTAGGGTTGCCCGGGTCGCGTCCGCTCCATAGAGCTTTATCGCCTTCTTGAGGGGTATGAAGTTCCCCCTACTCTTCGACATCTTCTCTCCCTCTATCTTAACCATGCCGTTCACCCCGATCCCCCTCGGCCAGAGCCTGGGCTCGAAGATAGCGACGTGCTGGAATATGTAGAAGGTTAGGTGGTTCGGGACCAGCTCCTTCGCCGAGATCCTCATGTCGACGGGATACCAGTAGAGGAACTCCTCCCTCATCCGCCTTAGAATATTCTCGTCCAAGCTCGCTTTCCTCGATAGCTCGGAGGGGTCGCCCTCGCCCCGGTAGACGTAGTCGAGGACCTCGGGGGTGAGTTGATCCGGCTTAACTATTCCGAGGTTCAGGTACTTGCTTATCGTGTAGAGAGCCGGGTAGATCGTCGAGTCGCTTAGGGTCTCGACTATCCACTCGGGATCCCATGGAAGCCTAGTCCCGAGCCCGGTCTTCCTAGCGCACGCCCAGTCCCTCAGCCAATCGACCACGTTCAGGAACCACTGCCTAGCCTCCTCCGGGTAGATGCTCATCTCCATGATGTGCTCCTTAACCCTCCTCTTCCACTCCGGATCCGAGTATCTCAGGAACCACTGATTTTCAACTATCTTGACGACGGTCTCGGTCCCGCATCTGCAGACGACCTTCTCGGGAAGCTCCCACATTACCCCGCCCAGGCCTAGCTTTATCAGCCTCTCCTTGACCAGGTCTCTCGCCTCCGCGACGGGTTTACCAGAATATTCTCCGCAGTTATCCTTCAGAACCCCGCTGTGAAACTCCTTCGAGTAGATCGTTTTCGTCGCCTCCTCGAGCCTGGGATCAGTATCTGACGTTATCCCGAGTCTCTCAACCTCCTCGACCGCGGGATACTCTCCGTAGCCTGGAACCCTTATTATCGATATGGGCTTGATCGAGTTCACGAGATCCCTTATCCCATACCTCTCAAGCCGCTTCTCATCATTCTTCAAAGCGATCACGCCGGCGTAGTCGTAGGGAGCGTGGGCTGGAACGCTGTAGACGACCCCTGATCCGAATCTTGGGTCGACGAGGTCCGCTGGGAGGATCGGGGTCTTGACCCCCGTGAGAGGCGTTTCCGCGAACTTCCCTATCAGCTCCTCCGAGCTTATCCGCTTCAGCGTCTTGACCTTTAGCTGATGCCTGAGCTTCTCCGCGGCTTCCCTCGAAACTATCAGCCTCTTTCCGTCCGCCTCTATCAGGACGTATTCTCCAGCCGGGTGAACCCAGATGTTCGTCACCCCGAAGATCGTTTCA
>JAPDJZ010000091.1 GCA_029258815.1 archaeon | reverse complement strand
CTCTCGCGCCTAGCTCCCTCGATAACCCTATCCTCGCCGGTCTCCTCCCTCAGGTGGCCGACATCCGTAATGTTTCTAACGTAGAAGACCTTGTAGCCGTAGTATTCCAGGAACCGGATTATCGCGTCGAAGGCTATATAGGTTCTAGCGTGGCCTAGGTGCGCGACGTCCTGAACCGTGGGCCCGCAAACGTACATCTTAACCAAGCCGGGTTCGAGGGTTTCGAAGATCTCATACCGCCTTCCGAGGGTGTTAAAGACCTTAATCGGCATCCGGCATTCCGCTGAGGATTTCATGGTATAAAAATCGTGCTCCCCGGCCCGGAAAAGCTTATAAATCAGCATCCCGCAGAATGAATTCGGTGGATAAAAAGTTTAGGAGGTTTCAGGAAGGTGTCTGAGAGAAAGTCCAGAATCTGGAGAGAAGGAATGATCTGCCCGGAGTGCGGAAACGATATACTAATCCACGATCCCCGAACCGGCGAGATAACCTGCCCGAGCTGCGGCTACGTCGTCCAAGAAAGAGGGGTTGATAGGGGGCCTGAGTGGAGGAATCTGGACGAGGAGGAGGATAGGAGCAGGGCCGGCGCCCCGCTCTCGATAATGTATAGGGATCACGGGCTCTCGACGGTTATCGATAGAATCGACGAGGACGCTTCCGGCAGAAGGCTTCCGAAGGAGGTTAGGGAGAGGCTTCTGAGGTTGAAGAAGCTTGATGCTACGTCTCAGGTAAGCGCGTCCGAGGCTAGGAACCTTCAGCAGGCCGTAAACATTCTCCAGATCTACGTCGATAAGCTTAGGCTAAGCCAGACGATAGCCGAGGCGGCCATGCTAATCTACAGGAAGGCTTTGAAAGCCGGCCTAGTCAGGGGGAGATCCATCAGATCCATCATGGCTGCGGCGGTTTACGCGGCCTGCAGGCTTATGGGCGCTCCGAGAGACCTACGCGAGCTTGAGAAGGCTTACCCGATAGTTAAGCGCAAGACCATAGCCCAAGGCTATAGGCTTCTGCTAAAGCATCTAAACATTAAGGTTCCCGTCGCCGATCCCGCGATCTACCTGAATAAGATAGCCTCGAAGGTCGGGCTCGACGAGGGAACGGTTCAGGAAGCGTTAAGGATACTTGAGGAGGCCCATAAGCGGGGAGCGACGATAGGAAAGGATCCGGTCGGCATGGCCGCCGCCGCCCTATACATGGCTTGTCAAGAGAGAAATCAGCCCGTGACCCAGAAGGATATCGCGAGGGCGGCGGGCGTAACCGAGGTTACAGTTAGGAATAGGTTTAAGGGCTTGAAAGAGGTCTTGGAGGAACAGCCGGCAACCAGTTAAGCGCTAATCTCCTCTCAAAGCACCTCTATGTTCTCGTCGAGCAGCCCTATCGAGAGTAGTATCTCCTTAACCTTCTGCCTATGATCTCCTTGAAGAATAATCATGTTGTTCTTCACGGTTCCCCCCGAGGCGCAGGCGACCTTCAGCTTCTTAGCCAGCTTATGGAGATCCTCCTTGCCGTTATCGAGCCCCTCAACTATGGTTACAGGTCTCCCCCACTTCCGGGTCTCCAACTTTATCCTAACCTTCTGCTGCTCTCGGCTTATCACCTTGCACGCGCAGATCGATTTCGGCAGCCCGCAGACCGGACAGATTTCCTCCATTACCTACCTCCTTTCAGATTATCTGCTATCAGCAGTTATATAAGTTTGCTCCCCCATATCCGGCAATATGGCAGCCCCGACCATCCTTAAAGCCTCTAGGCGGCATATAATTCGAGGTGATCCTCGTGCTTAGCGTTGACGAGCGATACGTGGCATCGCTGGCCTCGAAGCTCGTTAGGATCAATTCCGAGAATCCTCCGGGAAGGGAGGCCGAGATAGCGAGCTTCGTCGCCGAGAGGCTTTCTGATCTAGGATTTAAGGCGGTTGTCGATAAGTTCGACGAGCGGGCAAACGTCCTAGGATTCCTCAGGCTATCCGATGGGGCTAGCATACTGCTCATGACGCACTTGGACACCGTTCCCGCCGGGGATAGAAGCCTCTGGACGGCCCCGCCCTTCGAGGGAGTTATTCGTGGTGGAAGGCTCTACGGAAGGGGGGCCGCCGACGCTAAGGGCGCCATAGCCTCCATGCTCGGGGGGTTAAAGAGCCTGCTGGACTCCGGGGTGGAGCTTCGCGGCGAGATAGTCCTCGCGGCCGTTGCTGACGGGGAGGCCGAGTCCCGGGGCGTTAAGAGGCTTCTCTCGAGGGGTTTGAAAGCGGATTGCGCGGTGGTCGGGGAGCCCACGCGCCTGCGGGTATGTCCGGCTCATAGGGGTAGGCTCGTCGCGTCCATAAAGCTCGTGGGTAGGGCCGCGCACGCCAGCAATCCGAGCAAGGGGGTTAACCCGCTCTACCCCGCGGCCAAGCTACTCCTCAGCCTCAGGAAGCTATCAGAGAAGCTTTCGAAGAACGTTCACCCGCTTCTAGGGCCTCCGACGATAAGCCCTACCATGGTTAGAGGAGGGCTGAAGGATAACGTCATCCCCGAATCCGTCGAGATCGTGATCGACCGCGGAACCCTGCCCGGAGAATCCCCGAAGAAGCTAGCAGCAGAGCTCGAAGAGCTCGCGAAGAAGTTGGCCGAGGAAGATCGGGCGGATTACAGGTTTAGGATCGTTAAATGGGTACCTCCAGCCGAGACGAGCACTGGTTCTCGGATAGCCTCGGCGGCGGTCGAGGCGGTTGAGGAGGTTTTAGGAGTAAGAAGCGGGGTAACGGGGTTTCAAGCCGCCTGCGATATGAGCTTCCTAGTTAATGAGGCTGGTATAGACTCGATAATCCTCGGGCCGGGTAGCCTCGAGCAGGCTCACGCGGCGGATGAGTGGGTTTCCATCGAGGAGCTCGTGAACGCCGCGAAGATCTACGCGGCTATAGTCCGCCGAATCCTATCGAAAGGATCTTAGCGGCCCAGCTCATACCGCCTCTTCCTCTCCTCGTACTCGCTTCGAGTCATCATCACCCTAGCGGGCGATCCGACCACAACGGAGTCCTCCGGGACGTCCTTAGTTACGACCGCTCCGGCCCCGATGACCGACCGCCTCCCTACCTCCACTCCGGCCCTCAGAATCGCCCCCGCGCCGATCACGGCCTCATCCCGCACCCTAACGCCGGTAAGCCTCCCGCTAACCGGGTAGGGATCGTTCGTAACTATGACGCCGGGGCCTATGAAGACCCGATCCCCGATCCTCGTTAGATGCGGCAGGTAGACGTTCGACTGAATGCTTACGCCCGAGCCTATCTCGACGCATCCATCTAGCTGGCTGAAGCTTCCGATCCTGCTACCGTCCCCGATCCTAGATCCCTCCCTTATGAGGACGCCATGGCCAGTCTCGACCCCATCCCCCAGCTCCACGTCCTCGTAGATCACCGTGTAGCTTCTGATTATGCACCTAGATCCTATCCTGGCGCCGGAGCTCAGCCTATCGAGATCATTTAGATCGCCCGCGGATTTCATGCCGATGAGCTTGCTCCTCCTAGGATACCCCACGTAAACGAATCGATCTATGATGGACCCTTCCCCTATTACCGACCCGCCCAAGACCGCGGAGTCTTGAAGAACTTTTCCGAGAACCTCCGCCTTCCTCGAGATGAAGCTCGCCATAATGGGAACCCTTATACTTACGAAAGATATAGTTTGCGACGGGATTCTCTATGATCGAGGCTGAGGCCATCGAGCTGATAAAGAACTTCGACGACCTCGTGGGAATGAGGTCTGGAAAGCTCTCTGCTTTGAGAGCGGACGTTCTAAGAGCTTCCGAGGCCGGCATAAGGGCGGTCATGCCGGGAAACTTCATGAGGAAGGTTAGGCTCGAGGGAGATCGACTCGTAATCGGAGACGAGCTTAAGCTGGATCTAAGGGGTTACGACGAGATATTAGTCTTGGGATCCGGGAAGGCCTCGATAGCCATGGCCGAGTATATGGAGGGGCTGCTCGGAGACAGGATCTCGGAGGGGCTCATAGTCTCGTCCGTAAACCCATGCGAATGCAAGACGCTTAGAAGGCTAGATCTCGTTCCATCGAGCCACCCCATTCCGAGCGAGCTCGGCTTGAAAGCATCGGAGATGCTCATGGAGTACGGGGAGAGGGTTTCGGAGCGAAGCCTAGTGATCTTCCTGCTCTCCGGAGGCACTTCGGCCATGCTTCCGCTCCCGGCGCCCCCGGTAACCCTGAAGGATAAGATAGCGACGACGAAGCTCCTACTCGAAAGCGGGGCGACGATAGACGAGATAAACGCCGTTAGGAAGCATTTATCGCTCATCAAGGGCGGGTGGCTGGGAAAAAGGCTCTCGAAGGCCAGGGTGGTTACCCTGATTCTATCGGACGTTGTGGGAAATAAGCTCGAGTGCATAGGATCCGGGCCGACCGTCCCCGACCCCACGACCTTCGAAGACGCCTACGAGATCCTCAAGAAATACGAGCTCTGGGATAGGGTTCCGGAGAGCGTTAGGAGGAGGATTCTCGACGGCTTGGAGGGCAGGGTTGAGGAGACGCCGAAGCCGGGAGACCCCGCTTTCAAAAGGATCTCGAACATAATCATCGCGGATATAGGGGATGCTTGCTGGGCGGCCGCGGAATATCTCGAGTCCAAGGGTTACGAGTGCACCATTCTAACTAGGTTCGCTGAGGGCGAGGCTTCGGAGGTGGGGGTTTTCATGGCAGGGATCCTGCGGGAGCTCTCGAAGAGGAAGGGGAAGAGAGCGGTGATCTGCGGCGGAGAATACACGGTTACCGTTAGGGGGGGAGGGATCGGCGGGAGAAACCAGGAGCTGGTCCTAGCCTCTTCGATGAAGCTCGAGAACCTCGACGCATGCGCGATCCTAAGCATTGGAACCGATGGGATAGATGGGGTATCCGATGCGGCCGGCGCGATAGCGGACCCGAGGACCCGCGAGGACGCCGCGGCTCTAGGATTGAATCCCGTGAAATTCCTGAAGGAGAACGATTCGAACGAGTTCTTCAATAGGGTTGGGGGGGCCATCTACACCGGGCCGACCGGAACCAACGTGGGGGATCTGACGATCCTAGCGTCGGACTCCGGGTGATATACTTAAAATCCCGGACGCCGTAAGCTATTCGGGAGATGAGCCTCGAAGCCTTCATAGATGCGCTTTACAGGAGCCTCTCGTGGTTCGCCGCGGCGATCTTCATCGCGATCCTAGCTTACATAGTCTTCGACGTTCTTGAAAGGGGGAGGAAGCAGGGTTAGCAGGATATGAGCTTCCTTAGATCCGAGGACGCCGCCTTCGTTCAAAAATACTTCAAGCAGTATTATCTCGGGAAGCCCGAAGTCTATATCCCGGATAGGCTTCCGGAACGAGAGTTCGGATACTTCACCTTCAGGGAGAGAATGATGGTAAGGCATCTGAGCTTCAATAGTGCTGAGGAGCTCCTCGACCTTCTCGGCGAAAAGGCTCCACTACACGTTTACCACTCCTCCGCGTTCTATAGGTATCCTAGAGCGCCCATGGAGGAGAAGGGCTGGCTTGGATCGGAGCTCGTCTTCGATATAGACGCCGACCATCTGGAGACCCGATGCGGGAAGAGCCACGACTTCAAGGTGTGCGGGAATTGCCTTGAAGCCTTTCCGGCGGACGCCGAGAGGTGCCCTAGGTGCGGTGGTCAGCTCGAGAAGGTCGAGTGGGTTTGCGGCGACTGCCTGGAGGCAGCTAGATCCGAGGCCAGAAAGCTTCTGGAGATACTCGAATCCGATCTAGGCTTTAGGAGGATCAGGCTCGCGTTCTCCGGGAACCGCGGATACCACGTGGCCGTCTCGGACGAGGAGATACTCGACCTAGACCAGCGCGAGCGCAGGGAGATAATAGACTACATCGCCGGGGCGGGGCTGAGCTTCCGCCTCCTAGGACTCGAGGGGAGAGGAGCAGCTCCGGACGTCGCGGAGCCTGGGTGGAGGGGGAGGATAGCCCGCTCCGCCATCGAGCTCGTCGTATCCGGCGAGAGCGAGGAGATTAGGAGGCTGGCCAGAGCATCGAAGGTGCGGGATCTGGAGAGGGAGGTCGAGCGTTTAAGGGAGCTAATCGGAGATAGCTTCCCCTGGAGCTCGCTTAAGCCCTCGATTAGGAGGGTTTTGGCGGAGGCGGCTAGGGAGAACGCGGCGGCTCACGTGGACGTCGTCGTAACCCAGGACGTTCACAGGCTCATGAGGCTCATGGGCTCGCTTAACGGGAAGACAGGGTTAAAGGCTTCGGCCATCGACCCGAACGACCTCGACGACTTCGATCCGAGCTTCGACCCCGTGGCGCTCCCCATGGACGAGGAGGTGCACGTTAATCTCATAAAATCCTTACCGTGTTGTCCAGTGGTCCGCACACGGGCACTCCTCCC
>JAPDJZ010000073.1 GCA_029258815.1 archaeon | reverse complement strand
AGCTGAAGCTGCCTACTCCTCGGTTCGGTCTCGACCCCGACCGAGATCCTCCTAATCTGCTCGGCAACCCTGCCGTCTCGAACCAGCTGGAAGGATCTCTCGACCGGGTATCCCAGCTGAAGCTTTGTCGCCAGCCCCTGAGCTAGCAGGTGGCCGCCCTCCATCTCCCCCACAGCCTTCCTCACCTCGTAACTCGCCGGGATCGAGAGGGCTATTAGGGCGGCTCCGAGACCTAGGTAGAGCCACGGATCGTATGCTTGAAAGCTTCTAATCGGGAGGGTTAGGAAGACGGTTACGGCCATCACGGCCAGCTGGGCTGGAAATATCCTCCTGGCCTTGGGCGATAGCATTATTATCGAGACTCCTTGAAGCGCTACCGCCGCGATATAGGTCGCTATCGAGGAGAGGACGGCTATCGGGAAGATCAGCTCGATTCCCCCGCCGAAGATCGCCGTGAAGGTTACGAAGAGGGGGATTAGGATCATGACCGTGAGGCTCGCCTCGGCGAGGTTCTCGGCGCTCTCGCTCTTCTTCCTCGCCCGCTCAGCCGCATACTCCTCCTCATCCCAGAGCAGGACTTGAACTCGGGTAGCGGGATCGAATCCCGTGTAAGCCTCCTCGCCGATAGACCTAATAACGCTCGTAACCCTCCTGCTCGGAGACCTATAGTCTAGAAGAGCCGAGGGCAGATTCCCCCTACGCTCTGCATCCCTGAGAATCCTCCCGGCCTCCCGATGGAAGGTCGGCAGAAGCCTCCTCTCCTTAGAGGCTGCCTCTAATGCCTTCCGGAGGCTCCACCCGGCCTCGAGCCTAGCGTAGAGGTAGCTTAGGAAGAGTGGTAGCTCTTCTTCAAGCCTAGCGGCTCGCTCCTTCTTTAAGGCTATCGGGAGAGAGGCAACTAGGGCCGCGAGGATTATGAGTAGTATCGTGTTTAGGTTTAGGAGCTGCTCAAGCAGCCGCGACCACCTCCTCGGCCCTAGCCTGCGCCCTCAGGACGTCGGCCCTCCTCCTAATCTCTAGGGTTAAGACCTCTCCGGGGTCGAGGCCCTTGTAGGTGAAGGCAAGCTTCTCGGCGAGCTTCCCGGGCAGCTCGAACTTCCCGCTCATCCCGTCGTAGATCCGCTTCCACTTCCCCCCGTGATTCTCGTAGATCTCGGTTATCTGCCTACGGCCGTCGGGTCTTCTAACGATGAAGATAGCGTAGTCTATTAGGGCGAGCTGGTCGGCTCTAAGGTTCATGGGATGGCTTGTAAGCCTCTTAATCATGTGATCAAGGCTATCGGTGTGGAGGGTAGTCGCCGTCCCGTGGCCAACCGAGGCCGCCGTTATCATATCCTGAACCTCCTCGGCCCTAGCTTCTCCGACGGCTATTATCGTTGGCCTATGCCTGAGGGCCGCTTTCAGAAGCTGGGTTAGGGGTATGGCCGTCTCCTTAGCTCCCGGGGCGGTCGGGAGCCTGGCGTAGAGCGGTAGCCAGCCCGGATGGTCTCGGAGATTTATCTCGGGATGCTCTTCTATCGTTACTATCTTGTAGTTTCTGGGCAGCTGGAGGAGGAGCGAGTTCAGGAGGGTGGTCTTACCGCTTCCCGTGAGCCCGGCGATTATCACATTTGCCTTCAATTCGACGGCTAGCCAGAGGGCCGCCGCGACCTCCGAGCTTAGGGTTCCGAGCCTGATGAGCCTCGCCAAGCTATACGGCCTCCTAGGAAACTTCCTAACGGTTATGCTCGAGTGCAGGGATACCTCTCCCCTCAAAACGCCGGCAACCCTATCGTAGGTCGGCGTGAGGATCTCGACCACCGGGTTCGCCGGGGTTATCGACCCCCCGGATCTCTCAATAACGAGCCTAACGAGCCTGTCGAGCTCCTCATCGGTCTCGATCACGACGTTGCTCTCGATCCACTCGTAGTGCGGCGCGAGCCTGTGGATGAGCCTAACGGGCCCGGGCTGGGTTACCGTGAAGTCCTCTATGCTCTCGTCTAGCATGAAGACGTGGAGCTTGGAATATCCTCTAAGCTCTCTCAGCAGATAGTATCTCAAGGCTATCGCCTCGTTCTCCCGAAGCTTCTTCGAGTATTTCTCGGCGAGCTTCTCGGGCTCCGTTCCGCTCCTCACGTACTCCTCCATAGCCCGCTCGAGAAGCTTCTTAACCCGATCGTTCAGCTTGGGTTCATCGACTTCATAGAGTAGGCTATTCTCGTGCTGCCTAAGCCTAACGACGGCGTCCCCGATGAAATACTCGGTGAAAACCTTCCCCTCCTCGCCGCTCTCAGCCATCTCTAGCCAGCCTCCAAGTCGGAGAAAACCCAGCTGGGAACAAGGCTGATTCTCTCCCTCCGAGGGTCGAGCCCATTATATAATCCCGCAATCCCGGGATATTAACTAAATCTAACCTCAAGCCAAGCACCCGTATCGAACCTAAGGAGGACGGAGTCCTCGCCCGAGGGCAGGTTAAGCTCGACGTCCTCGTATCCACGGGGATCGATCCTGCAGTCGCCTGAGCACGTGAAGTTCACCCTCCCACCTCCCCCCCAAGCCTCGATCAAGGCCACGTAATCAGAGTGCGGGTTATAGAGGTAGATCCGGCCGGTCGAATCGGTCTTGAATGCGGCGATCAGGGTCGGCTTAAGCCAAGGCTTAACCGATGGGGGGGAGACGACCGGGAGGGCGTAGACGAGGAGGAAGGCGACGGCTATCGAGACGCCAAGAAGGATGAGAGCTGAGAGAAGCTCGCTCAAACCCGAGAATCCTTTCCTCAAGCTCGGCTCCCGGAGAAACGGGGGATCATGATTATTTAAGAGCTTTCGGCAGCGTCCCTTAGGGAAGGGTTGGGCTTGGTGGAGCGTAGTCGAGACTGGATTAGGCAGGCTAGGAGAGATCTCGAAGCAGCAGAGCATCAGCCCGGGGGAGAATTCTATGAGCGGGCTTGCTTCCTAGCTCAGCAGCCGGCTGAGAAAGCGGTTAAAGCGGTTTTCCAGAAGCTCGGAGCCGAAGCTTTCGGCCACTCCGTAGCCGGGCCGCTCTCATCCCTCCCGGAAGGCTTTAAGCCGGAGAAGCGGTTGATAGACTTGGCGAAGGAGCTTGATAAAGCCTATATCCCGGCTAGGCGTCCTAATGCTTATCCTGAGGGGTGCTCCCTTCGAGCTTTATACCAAGGCCGAAGCCGAGAGGCTGACAGAGTATGCGAGAGGGATCGTTAAGTTCTGTGAGGATCTACTATCCAAGATTCAGTAGAGACGAGCTGATCGAGAAATTAAAGAGGTGCGCCGAGGAGCTTTCGAAAAAGCTTCCACTCAAACGCGTGATCTTATTCGGATCGTATGCTTCTGGAAGGCATACCGCTGCAAGCGATGTAGATGTCCTCGTAGTCTATGAGGGGGAGCGGGATAAGAGGGAGGTATATGACCTGTGCTGGGATCTAATCGGGCTGCCAAACCTAGAACTCCACCTATATTTCTGAAGACGAATATCTCAAGCTAAGAAAACTAAAACGGAAGCAGAGAGCAAAGGAATAATTTATCTGGAGAAGACCTGAGTGAGACGCTTTTTAGTTAGAGAGGCTAAGTGAGTTACATATAATAGTTTAAAGCTTAGTTTTTCGGCGGCAAGACGATCTTCATTCTGGTATGATTATGTCATTTTAGGGCTGAATGATAGCTAACTTCATCTTAGCGGCTAAAGAACTTAGGCGGAGGTTTTAGGATCAAAAGCTTTTAATAGCTTTGTAGGAGGAAGTTGAGATAAACAATACAAAATAAATTATTAGGGATCAACTAAGACTGGTTATGGCATTATGCTGTTCTCGATCTTACCGAGATAGCATATACTTGAACACTTCCTTCAGAGAAGACCACTGTTACGTTACCATTCCACACCTCTCCTGCACTATCTGTAAGAGCTCCACTGTACGTTATGCTCTTCACACGACCAGGTTCTATTGTAACATCATAGGAATCTATAAGTCCGTTGGCATCTCCGAACCTAACCTGAGTTATTGGCACAGAGCCCGTATTCTTTATACTTATTATCAGAATATCATCACCGCCGTTTTCAATTAGATCTACGTATTCTATGTTTGCTGCTGGTCTTGCTGATATTGTTGCTGCGTAGCTGAAGTATAGCTGGGCCAGGAGTATTCCGGCGACGATCGTTACGATCAGCCCGATGATAATCGCTAGAAGCGGCGACAACCCCTTCCTAGAGTTCCTAACATCCCTCATGCCGAGTCTCATTTATTCTCGGCGAATATAGCTTTTACACCCCTGGAGGGGGGAGCCGGATCCGCCCCACGCTCGCTCGGAGATCTCCTTGGCCAATCGCCACGCCGACCCCGCCCATAATCCTTATCCCGAAGTCCATTCCCCGATCCCCGGGATAGAAGGCTTGGCCGAACCTTTCATGCGGCCTGAGCTAGTGAAGCGGGCTCTGAGAAACGTTATTAGATCGATTTTGGGCGAGGGCGGATCGCGGGTTCTGGAGCTCCACCTCGAGAGAATGCTAGGCCGGGATCCATACGACGCCTTCTACGAGAACCCCAAGCTCTTCTGCGATGGCCTGAGGAGCCTCTTCGGAGTCGGGTGCCGCGGGCTGCTCAGGGTGATAGCCTCCACCATAATCGAGCTCCATGAGGTCCAAGGCATGACGCTCGAAAATCTAATCAACTTGCTTGACGATAATAGTCTGAGGTCGAGAAAGCTGCTCTTCAAAATACTCTGCTCAGGATACTGGCCAGAGGGGGAGTCCGAGGGATGATGCCTACGGGAATTCCCGGATTCGACGAGCTCGTCGGAGGGCTTCCGAAGGGAGGCCTCGTAATAGTCGCGGGAGGCCCGGGAACCGGGAAGACGATCTTCTCGGCGGGCTTCCTCTACTGGGGCGCCGTTAGATATGGGGAACGCGGGGTCTACGTCTCCCTGGCCGAGGATAAGAAGACCTTCATCGAGAACATGAAGCAGATCGGATACGATTTCGAGAGCCTTGAGCGGCGCGGCCTCTTCAAGTTCATCGAGTCCCTAACTCTCATGGAGTCAGGGACATCCGAGCTCCTAGGCATGATAGTGGAGGAGGTCTCGGAGTTCAAAGCTCGGCGGCTGGTCATAGACTCGCTCACCGCGCTGGCCCAAGGATTGAAGGAGCCTAGAGAGCTTCGAGTCTTCCTACACAGCCTCTTATCGAGGATAATGATGGGGTTGGGGTGCACGACGATCTTGATCGAGGAGATGCCCTTCGGCGAGGAGCGGATCGGATACGGGTTCGAGGAATTCGTCGCCTCAACGGTAATCGTACTCGAGAAAGATTACCTAGACGATAAGTTCCTAAGAAGAATGCGGATCGAGAAGCTTAGGGGGGCGCCTGTGCCGAATAATCGAGCGTGCTTCACCCTAGGAAGCGGGTTCCAAGTGTTCCCGCCCACGAAGCTCGAGAAGCTGGAAAAGCCCAGAAGCCCGGAGCCTCCTCAGGATCCGCCCGGCGGATACTCGACCGGGATCAGAGACCTAGACACGCAGATCGGCGGGTATTCGAGGGGCTCGACCGTTCTCCTAGAAATTGATCGAAGGATAACGAGGGATCAATACAGGCTAATAACGTGGCCCCAGCTAGCCGACTTCTTGAAGAAGGGGAGGCCTGCGATAGCCCTGCCGGGGATGGGGAGCAGCCTAAGAGATCTAAACGCCTTCCACAGCGCATACGCGGTATCAGAGGAGGAGAAGGGCAGGATGAGATACTTCCTCATGGTGAACTCCGTAAGCCGCGAGGGCGAGCAAGGCGTGATCCCATATAATCCCGAAGCCGGCGTCGACGCCCTCATAGGAGCGCTGGAAACCTCCGCCGACGAACTGCTGAAGAAGCACGGTAGCCCGCCCCTAATATTCCTCAGCATGGACTCGATAGAATTCGGCTACGGGGAGGATGACGCGCTGAAGCTCGTCGGCAGCATCTCGGCGTGGACTAGGAGGAACGAAGGGCTAAGCCTGCTCGCGGACAAGCTCGCCTACCCAGAGATCTCGGAAAGACTGACCTCAGTATCCTCGATACACCTTCGGCTCACCAGGGAGCACGGGTGCCTCCTGCTCTACGGGGTGAAGCCCAGAACCCCGCTCTACGCCATTAAAACCGATACGCAGAAGGGATACTATCAGACTAGGCTTGTCCCGATAACCTAATCCCCTAGATGCGCGTAGAACTCCCGGGGAGCGAGCTCGGGGAATCCCCGCTCCTCCAGCGAGGCTATGTGCCTCCTGATGTCTAGGCATAGATCGCATTTCGATACGTATCCATCGCTTCTCTCCGCGTAATTGAACTCCCTGACCGCGAACTCATAGAAGTCTCCCAAGCATCCTTGGATAAGCATCTTGAGGATAGGTCTTTCATCTAGATCTATGCCATTTTCGAGGAGCTCGTTGAGCTTTCTAGCGTCGCCGAGAGATATTCCTCCGCAATATCCTGTGATGTAGTTTCCGTAGTTATCGATGTGGGCGTGCCAGTTCCTCAGGAGGCTCGACCTGCAATTCTCGTCAAGAAAGTACTTAGCCGGATATTTTTGGAAAAGATTTCTAAGCTGATAACAGGCTCTACCCATGGGAATGAGCTCAACCCATCTAAGGCCCTCCATTCCAAGCGTTTC
>JAPDJZ010000068.1 GCA_029258815.1 archaeon | reverse complement strand
CACTATTCCAGTGATCGCGTCCCCAAATGACATGAATATTATTGGAAGGACTCCGAACCATGGATTCCCGGTCAAAAGCCATCCAGCCGCGAGGCAGACTCCCCACATCGCGCAGAAGTGGACATCATACATGTTCTCCGGAACCTGATACCAGTAGAACAGCTTTCCGGTCCTGTAGGGTATGTAGCTTATGACGGCTAGGATCATCGCTAGGACGAAGGGGATTAGGGGGGTCTTGAAGTAGAAGGGGGCGAGGACCGCGACCAAGCCGCCGGCTAGGATGTGGATTACCTTCCTGTTGTAGTAGATGGCCACCCTCTCCTTGACCCCGCGCCTAACCATGGCCTCGTAGAGTCGCTTCGTTAGGAATCCCGTCAGGATCATGATCCAGATGAAGAGGGCGACGGCCAAGCCTACCTCTTCGATCGAGATAAGCATGGGGTAATGCTGGAAGAGCGCGTATAATAATTTTTATATGCGGGTCAAGCCGGATTCCGACGACCAGCGAACATCATGAAGCAGCGTTTAATCCTAGCGAAGCGCCTCTAGCTTGCGTGAGCGGGGGGAGGCCATACTACGGATACCCCACGTGGCACGTATTATCGAATATCGTATTCGGGTCGATCGCCCTAGCCGCCTCGGTCATAGGATTCTTCGCGGTAAGCCCGCTGATGCTCGCCCTGATGCCGTCCGCGGCCTACTTCTTCTGGAATGCCTACCTCTGGGCGAGGGGAGGGTTTCTGGAGGAGAGGCTCAGAATCAGGGAGGAGTTCATGAGGATAGTTAAGCCGGCCGACGGGGAGCTCGTGTTGGACGTCGGGACCGGCGGGGGGATTGCTCGCGATAGGCTACGCGAGGGCCATGAAGAGTGGGAGGGCTGTCGGAATAGATCTCTGGATCCCGGCCATGGGCGGAACCTCCATGGAGACCGCCCTCAGGAACGCCGAGCTCGAAGGGGTCTCGGATAGGGTGGAGTTCAGGAGGGGCGATGCATGTAGCATACCGTATCCGGATAACCACTTCGATAAGGTGGTCGCGAGCCTCGTAATCCACACGATTCCCCAGAAGAAGAGGGATAGGGCGTTCGAGGAGATGATAAGGGTCTTGAAGCCGGGCGGAATCCTAGCCCTACTCGAGCCTAAGAGTGATAGATGGATAAAGTGGCGTGTAGACGAGAATTTGAGGAGAAAGCTCGAGGGGATGGGGTTGAGGGACGTCAGGTTTCATCCGGTAACGTTAACCTATCCCAAGAAAAGGGTCGTTTACTTGATAACGGGGGTCAAGGAGGGCTGAGCCTCGACGCGATTAGCCACTAGCTTGGCATCTTTCACAGCGAGCAGCCCGGCCCGATCATACAGCATGCCATCGAATTCTCTAGGGAGGTATCGCGCCTAGGGTGAGGTTCACCTTTACGACCTCGCCGTTGCGGTAGACCGAGAGGGTTATCGCGTCTCCCGGGCGCTTATGCTCCTCGAGGTATGCGAGGAGGTCGGCTATCCCGAATATCTCCACTTCATCTACCGCGAGTATCACGTCTCCGCCGACCTTGACCTCCCTAACCCTTCCATCTACCCGTATGGAGACCCGCTTTGTTCCAGCCCTTAAACCGGCCTTCTCGGCGGGGCTGCCCTCCGCGACCTCGGTTATCAGGAATCCCCTGGCCTCCGGAAGCCCCATTATCCGGGCTATCTCCATGTTAACGTCCACCCCCGCTATGCCTATCCAGGGATGCTGATATCTTCCGGTCTCTATTATCGATCTGACGACCTTCGCGACGGTGTTCGAGGGTATGGCGAAGCCTATTCCGGCGAACTCCCCGGTCTCGGAGTATATCGCCGTCGTAACCCCGATGATCCTGCCGGAGTAATCTAAGAGGGGGCCCCCGCTGCTTCCCGGATTCACCGCCGCGTCGAATTGGATGACGTTCGGGATCAGCCGCCCCTCGGGCGAGGGGATGCACCTCTTAAGCTGGCTTATCACTCCCGAGGTTAAGCTCGCGGCGAACCCATACGGGTTCCCTATGGCTATAACGGGCTGCCCGACCCTAAGGCTCGACGAGTTCCCTAGGATTAGCGGCTTCAAGGTCTTATTACCCGGATCTATCTCGAGCACGGCCAGATCCGCATAGGGATCGGAGCCGACTATCTCAGCCTTGAAGGAGCTCCTATCCGGGAAGAAGACCTCAACCTCCACGGCGTCCTCGATCACGTGATAATTCGTTACTATGTGGCCCAGCGAGTCGTATACGAATCCGGATCCCTGGCTCGACGCGTAGTATTCTCCGAGAATGGTTCTAACGCGGGTCGTCGCCTTTATCAATACTACGGAGTCCTTAACCTTCTCGTAGACCAGCTCCGGAGCGGTTAAGTTGCGATAAATCGTGACCTGTTGTTGGGAGGATTGCTGCGAGACGTTCGATCTAAGGGTTCTAAGCTCGTCCTGAAGCTTGAGAACGGCGTTGTGAAGCTCCCTAAGCCTTTCTCTATCCTGCGCAAGCGTAAGGTTTAGAGCGTTTACTTGATAGTAGATGAATAGGATCCCGCTCAGGGACAGAAGGGAGATTAGAAGCGAGGTTACAGCTAGAACGTAAAGTCCCTTCATTCAACGTGATATCGTTCAATCCGTAGATAAATACTCTCGGCCGTGCTCCCGCGGGCCCGTTCTCTCATGCTCGCCTTCAGAACGCCGCCGATCTCTTCCTCTCGTCTCTAGCCCTAACCTTTAGAACGCCGTAGTGGATCGCGCAGCTTACGCACAGGTTCTTCGTTACGACGCTCTCGGCGATGTAGACGCCCTGCTTCTTGAGCTCCCTAGCCAGGTCGCCGCTAACCAGCGAGACCCTCCTCGTAACCCGGGTGATCTTGCTCCTAGGAACGAAGGCGCCGCAGTTATCGCACTGAACCATCCCCTCAGAGCCTTTATCGCCCTTCCTCCTACCTCTAGATTTGCGCTTAACCGGCATGCCGCCGCTACGAGTTCATCCGGGTTCCTAATAAAATCTTTTAACCCTGCTCGAGGGCTCGCCCTCCGATCCCGCTTTACCGCCCCTTGAGCCCTTTTAAGCCCGGCCCCTCCTATGAGGAATCTTCGGTTATTTGGGCGCATTTTCTATTGATCCTCGTTTTTAAGCGGCTTTGGATAAAGTTTTTATAGCCAGGCTGGGGGGCGGTTTTAGGAGTCTTGAGATGGTGGGCGGCGTCGAGCTCCTGCTGGATGTTCCGAGGCTCGAGGAGAAGCTTATCATAAAGGCTCTTAGGGGGGCGGGTTTCGAGCTTAGGATAACGAACGTCAAGTATGAGCCGCTTACCTGGGATAGGCCGGCGGAGATCTCGCTCGTGAGGACGATCTCGATGCTTCGAGCGGCTTACTCCGCCTCGGTCAGGGAGGCCTCGGGCGCTAGGGCGATAAACTGCTCCAAGGCCATCCTCATCTCCGGGGATAAGATTCTAACCCTGAGCGCTTTGAAGTCTTCCGGAATAGATTTTCCGGAGAGCGTCGTGGCCTTGAACGGGGAGGCGGCCGAGAGGGCCGGAGAGCTTCTAGGATATCCCCTAATCGATAAGCCCCCGATCGGGAGCTGGGGCAGGCTCGTAACCCTAATCGACAACCCCAAAACCCTTAGATCGGTTATAGAGCATAGGCAGTTCTATCAAAGCCAAGCGCTTAAGACTCACATACTCCAGCGATATGTCAAGGCCGGATGCAGCGATCTGAGGATCCTCGTTTTAGGCGGCGAGGTTCTGGGCGCCATCCGGAGAACCGCCACGAACGGCGACTGGAGGAGTAACGTCGCCCGCGGTGGAGTCGTCGAGAGGGCCGAGCTGTGCGAGGAGCTTGAGGAACTCGCGATCAGGGTCGCATCCGCGATCGGGGGAGAGTTCCTCGGCGTGGACGTGTTCGAGGAGGATGGGAGATATCTCGTGAACGAGGTTAACGGCGTCCCGGAGTTTAAGGGGTTCATGGAGGCGACGGAGGTAGACGTCCCCGGCATTCTCGCGAGATATCTTAAGGAGGTTCTTAGGAGGTGAATTCCTTAAAGCGTGGGGAACGGCATGGAGGCGTCTGAGGAGATGAGCGTGAGGGTTGCCATAATCGGCGCGAGCGGCTATACCGGCGGAGAGCTCCTGAGAATCCTAGCAGTTCACCGGGAGGTTGAAGTCGCCGCGGCCACCTCTAGGGAGTACGCCGGGAAGCCGATAACCCACGTCCACCCGCACCTCCGAGCGATCTACAAGGGGATGAGGTTCATCGAGGTCGATCTCGACAAGATCACGAAGGCGGACGCGGTCTTCCTAAGCCTTCCAGCCGGAGTCTCGATAAACTACGTTCCAAAGCTCCTCGAATCCGGGTTGAAGGTAATAGACCTCGGGCCGGATTACAGGCTGAAGAACCCCGAAGACTACGCCAGGTGGTATGGGTTCGAGCACCCCCACCCGGATCTGCTCGAGAAAGCGGTCTACGGGATGCCGGAGCTTTACAGAAGCGAGATAGCGCGAGCGAAGCTCATCGCCTCGCCGGGATGCAACTCAACCGCGGCCATACTATCCCTCATCCCAGCCATCAGGGAGGGGCTGATAGACCTAGATCATATAGCGATAGACGTTAAGGTTGGGAGCAGCGAGGCGGGGAGGAAGCCGGCGCCCGGAACCCATCACCCCGAGCGGGAGAACGTCATCAGACCCTACGAGGCGTCGGGCCATAGACACGTGGCCGAGGTCGAGCAGGAGCTATCCAAGCTCGCCGGAAAAAGCTTGAAGATAGCCTTCGTCCCCCACGCCGTAGGCTCAATTCGAGGAGCTCTGGCAACATCTCATACGTGGCTTCTCGAGGGCGTCGACGAGAAGAAGATAATCAAAGCATACGCGCTCATCTACGGTAAGGAGCCTTTCATAAGGATCGTTAGGGGGCCTCCGGTGGGCTACCCGGATCCCAAATACGTTATAGGCAGCAACTTCGCCGACGTCGGATTCGCCTACGATGGGAGAGTTGGTAGAGCCGCGTTCATGGCCGCCATAGACAATCTGATGAAGGGCGCCGCCGGCCAAGCCGTTCAATCGTTCAACATAATGATGGGATTCGACGAGCGGGAGGGGTTAACGTATCCTCCGCTTAAGCCCGCCTAAATGGGGGTGGTGTCGGACGTGATAGTGGTTAAGGCTGGGGGAAGGGCGCTCGAGAAAAACCTCGACAACATAGTCGGGAGCTTGGCCGAGGGCTACTCGAGGGGCTTGAAGATCGTCTTCGTCCACGGCGGCGGAGACATCGTATCGAGGTTTGAGAAGGCTATGGGTATGGAGCCGCGGTTCGTCGTCTCGCCTCAGGGAATTAGGAGCAGATATACGGATGAGCGGGAGCTCGAGGTCTACGTCATGGTTATGGCCGGGAAGCTGAATAAGGAGATAGTCGCGAGGCTTCAGTCCCATGGAGTTAAGGCGATCGGGGTCTCGGGCGCCGACGGCGGCCTCCTCAAAGCCGAGCGCAAGAAGAGGATAGTGATCGTGGATGAGCGGGGGAGAAGGCGGGCGATCCCCGGGGGATATACGGGGAGGATAAGGGAGGTGAACGCGGAGCTTGCGGAGAAGCTTCTCGAAGAAGGATTCATGCTCGTAGTCTCGCCGATAGCGCTGGGGCTCGAATATGAGCTTCTCAACGTCGACGCCGATCAAGCCGCGGCTCGGATAGCCGAAGCCCTGAAGGCCGAGGCGCTGCTGATTCTAACGGACGTCGAGGGCGTGGTAGTTGATGGAAAGATCCTCAAGGAGGTAAGGGTTGGTGAAGTGGAGGGGCTTAAGCCCAGGATCGGGGTCGGGATGAATAGGAAGCTTATCATGTGCGCTGAGGCCGTGAAGGGCGGCGTGGGAGAGGCGATAATCTCCTCAGGCTTAATCGAGAACCCCCTCTCCGCTCTCGAAGAAGATCTCGGGACGAGAATAAGGCCTTGAATCCTCGTAGAAATAATGCTTTTATTCTCCCTGAAGTCCTAGGAGGGGAAAGGGGTGTAGGCTGAGATGCCCGTCCTGAAGTGCCCGATATGCGGGGGAGATATGGAGGTTCCCGACGACGCTTTGCCGGGAGAGCTATTCGAGCACGAGGAGTGCGGAGCCCAGCTCGAGCTCGAGGTCGATGAGAATGGGGAGATGAGGCTTAAGCAGGCTGAGGAGGTCTCCGAGGACTGGGGAGAATAGGGGAAGCTAATGCGCGACCTGCACGGCCTCGGCCTCCAGAGGCGCCATACCAAGCTCTTTCTCGACGCTCCTCGCCCGCCTTTTGACGTAATTCAGGAACATCTTCAGGAGCAGTCTTAGAGGGGTTTGATGCGGCTTCCTCAGATAGAATTTCTCGATTATCTCCTCAGCCCACTCTACGGAGTGCCAGAGGCATTTCCGCATAACCTCGATGTGCTCATCCCTAACCTTGACATCCGTAAACCAGTCCTTGTTCTTTAGGACGCCCATGGGCACGAAGAACATGGGGACTATTAGGCTCCTGTAGGGCTTGAGCCTATCCAGAAGCTCCGCGGTCTTCACGACGTCCTCCGGCGTCTCCTCGGGAAGCCCCAGGATCAGGGTCGCCGCGGGGATTATGTTGTTTTCATGCATTATCGCGAAGGCGTCCTCAACCACCTCCGGCCACTTCTCGGCGGGG
>JAPDJZ010000113.1 GCA_029258815.1 archaeon | reverse complement strand
AAGGCGGAGGAAGGAGCGGGCTACGGCAGGTCAGTATGCCCCGAATCCCCCGGGCCGCACGCGACGTTCAATGGCGGGGACAGAGGGTTGCGACCCCGAAAGGGGGAGCTAATCCCTAAACCCCGCCTTAGTTGGGATCGAGGGTTGCAACTCGCCCTCGTGAACGAGGAATCCCTAGTAACCGCGCGTTAAAACCGCGCGGTGAATACGTCCCTGCTCCTTGCACACACTGCCCGTCGCTCCACCCGAGCTGGGCCTGGGTGAGGCCCGCTCCTTCGTGGGCGGGTCGAGCCACGGGCCCGGTGAGGGGGGAGAAGTCGTAACAAGGTGGCCGTACGGGAACGTGCGGCCGGATCACCTCCTACCGCCAATTCTGCTCCCCGCCTGGGGGCGGTGTCTCCTCGCGGGGGTGTGATAGGGGCCCCGCGTAAGCTTTTCCGAATTCTCTTAGGGTCGGGAAGCCGGGCTGGTTTACTGCTTTCCCTCTTCTCGGGCTTCCGGCTTTCTTCTTCCAAGCCATTCGCTCATTAGGGTGTCGTGCCATCTATCGTCTTCCTCGATTAGCTGGTATCTTCTTCTCTCTCGAGCTAGTTTTACGGCTAGGAGGTGGTAGCAGGCCGGCTTCTCCCCGCTCATCACCCTGAAGAAGAAGTCGTGGCATGAGCAGTATCCGGCGTCCGGTAGGACTAGGTATTCTCCATGCCTTCCGACGACGATCCACCGGCGTCTTCCGCTCGGCTTGAACACGTAGAGCTTGACCCTGCCGGCTCTAACGGCGTTCTCGGCCTCGACTATCAGGCTCGTCAAGCCTCGCAGCCCCCCAGAGCCCTCCTAAGCTGCCTGATGCTTCCAAGCCTCTCCCCGTGGAGGGTTATGGCCTCGGCTCGATCTAGGTCGAACGCTCCGCTTTTGACTAGAGGCCAGAGCTTCTCCCGGGGCGGGCTGCTGTTCACCGACATCCCGGTTAGGATTGGGTTGAAGGCGGGCACGACCAGCAGGTCTATCCTACCCCTCCTCCCCGCCCCCAGCCCGAGCTTCTCGGCTAGAACCCGCTTATCCCCCCTCGCGTATAGCCAGATCCTGCGCCTAACGATCAGCCCCAGATCGGTTCGAAGGCTTACGACCGGGTGTAGATGGCCCATGATTATTATTTCGGACTCTAGGACCTGCGGGGATGGCCGGGTGTGGCCGTGGAGGAGGTATAGCTTCTTCTCGGCCTCCAGCAGCACGCCCCTGGAATCCTCGTATCTGAGCAGGTCTCCGAGGATCCTCTCTATGTCGCCGTCGTGGTTTCCGGGTATTAGAACGAGCTCGACCCCCAGATCCCTAAGCTCTTCCAAGGCTCTCGGCATTTCCCTCCACTCGATCCGAGACGATAGGGGGACCATGTGTTTCAGGTCTCCGAGGAATATCATCCTCCTAGCATCAACCATCTTCACGGCCTCAACCAGCCTATCCTTGAGCCTCCGAGTCTGGCTCGGAATCCTAATCCCCTTCTCCGCGAGCTCCGCCTCGAACCCGAAGTGGACGTCGGAGACTATCAGGGTTTTCACGGGCTTCTCGACCACTACCGCCGGCCATCCGTGAAGAAGCTTCAAGCCTCCCGGTATTCAGAGGAGCATCCGGCGTATTTAGTTTAGAGGCTACCTCTTCTGAAGCTCGGCGAGCCTCTCCGGCAGGAACTCCTCCACTATGAACTCGAGCCCGTATCTGCTGAAGGCCTCGAGCTCGGCCTTCCGCTTAACCCTCCAGAACTCCCTAATCTCCCTCCTCCAAGGATCCTTCTGGTATCTCGGATCCGCCTCGAGCTCTTGTATGCGCTTAATGTCGCGATCCGATAGCTTCATCGAGGGAAGCTTATACCTCCTTATATCGCTGGGCCAGACCCCCGCCCAGATTGCGTCGGGGACGTTAATCTCCCTTATGTGAGCGCTGAGAGCCGACCCGTGGACTAGGACGCTCGCTATGTGAACCCCCCAGGGATCGGCGTCGGTGAAGACGTAGACCGGAAGGCCGAGCTCGTCGTGAAGCCTCCGGATGATCTTCCTGCAATTTCTCGGAGACTGGCCTGCCGTATGTATTAGGATCGCCTTGTATTTCTTATCCGCCCCCTCTTCGACGAATCTCGAGAAGACGGCGCCCTTCTCTATCACGAAGACCTGCTCCGCCCCGCATCTCACGAACTCCGCGGTGGTTAGGGCCGGCCCTATCGCGAACCCATCCGGGTGGGCCGAAAGATCTATCCGCCTCCCCCTGAATCCCGGGATCGAGTACTCTATTACTAGGTCTCCGAAGATCGAGGCCCTCTCTTCCGGGAATATGTGGAAGTCCTCTCGGGGGAAGTCTAGGATGGATTCAAGCTGCATTATCATCTCATCGCTCTCGGACTGGTCCTCGAAGTCTATCCCCTCGCCTATAGCGACGTAGTAGGTGTCTCTGAGGGTTGAGGTCTTCCCTCTCTGGATTAGCTGCTTCGCGAACGTCGCTATCCAGAGAAGCTGGGCGAACGGCCTGAGATGCCGAATGTTCTTCGCCGTCCGCTCGATCCGCTTATCCCCGAGAACGTATTGCCTAAGCTTTTCGTCGTAAACTATGTTGGAGGTCGTTCTCGCCGGGATCTCTATCCTCGGAAACCTCCCGCGCTCGAGATCCGAGACTACCCGCTCCCCGAACTTCCTAAGCGATGCGAGAACCTGCCTCTTTATCTGATCCGCCTTGTAAACCTGCTGGGCCATTCTCCTCCCATGATCGGGCCCGCGACCTAATATCTATTGCCAAGATCGGTTTATTTAGTCCTCAGACAAGGCTGAACTCATCACCCGCTCAGCGGAGGCTTCTCTTCATCGGACGAGGTCTAGTTCGCGGATTCGATTAAAAGAGTTTGCCTAGGTGATTATGCAGCTCGTCCACCCGCAGTCCAGGCACTTAACACAACCCTCTTGGTAATGGAGGTTCGGGCTCCCGCATTCCGGGCACTTTTCATAGCTCTTTATCAGGGGCTTCGAAGCTGGCTCGCGCTCAGCTCTAGGCTCCACGGAGCTCGGCTCCTCCCCAGCGTAGACAAGCTGAAGCATCCTCTTCTTCCTCTCAGCATCGTTCACCTCCTCCGCCTCAGGTCTCGGAGGCTCTACCCCAAGGCTTCTCATGAGCTCGATGGTCTTGTTAGGCGTTAGCGCGACGTACCTCGACGACCTCTGAGACGGAGTAACGAGAACCTGAGCGGCTTTAGAAGTATCCCTATAGATCGTCAATCCCTTCAGCCCGAGCTTATACGCGAATAGGTACGCTTTGAGGACGTCGTCGACCGAGACCCAGGCCGGCATGTTTATCGTCTTGCTCACCGACGCGTCTATCCACTTCTGGAACTCGTATTGAGCTCTGATGTGATCCCACCAAGGGATATCGTACGCCGTTAGAAACACCTCCCTCAGGTCTTCGGGTATCTCCTCCAAGCCTTGAACGGATCCGCCGTTATCCGCGATCTTCTTCAGAATCGTATCATTGTATAATCCCCTCTCCTTAAGCTGCCTCTCGAACTCCGCGTCGATGTAGTAGAACGTCCCGACCGTAACTCTCTTCTCGTAAACCAGAGCGAACTGGGGCTCCAAGCCGGATGACGCGTCCACGAGCATGGATATGCTCCCGGTCGGCGCAACGGTCATTACATGACTATTCCTTATCCCATGCCTCTTTATCTCCTCGATCACTTTACTCCAGTCCAAGGTCCACCACTCAGGGTGATAGAATCCCTCCACCGGCATCTCGCCTCTGGGATAAGCGGACTCCCAGTATAGTGGGAAGGGGCCGCGCTCCCTCGCCAGTTCCGCGCTCGCCAGGTAGGCATGATACGCTATGAACTCGGCTAGCCTGCTCATGAAGCTGAAGCCCTCCTCGCTATTATACGGTATTCCCAGGGCGAAGAGGGCGTCGGCGACCCCCATAACCCCGAGACCTATCCTCCTCGATCTCTTCGTCCTATACTCGATCTGCTTCAGAGGATACTTGTTCACGTCTATTACGTTGTCCAAGAACCTTACGGCAAGCTTCACGACCCTAGCGAGCTCATCCCAATCGATCTCAACGCCGTTAAAGTCGCGCTTAACGAAAGCATAGACGTTAATGCTTCCGAGATTACAGGACTCGAATGGATAGAGAGGCTGTTCACCGCAATTGTGCACGCAGATTCCATTAGCTATGAAGCTTCTCGTTACTGGCTCGACCACATCATAGACTTCCTCCTTCCCAGCATACCTGATATTCTTAACAGTTGTTACGAAGCATTCACGATTACTCTTTCTCTTCTTCGACTTAATCCACTTCTCTAACTTTCTTTGCCTCGTTTCATCTAGGAATCCTATCTGCTCGGCGAATTTATCCCTATTCTCCTTATCGATTGAGAGTTCATGATAAGCTTCGCACCAATACTTTTTGAGTCCTCCTCGCCCGTCAGGTAATAGGCGAACTTGCGCTCTTCGCCTATTCTCGTATATCTTGGAAACTATGCCGAAGTTGAGTAGCAATAGTTGAACCTCTTCTAAAAGCTTCTTGGATATGCTTGTTAACCTTATGCTGCAGCCGCCCTTACTAAAGAGAATCGTCCCATCGGCGGTGAATAATGCTTGAAGGAAGCCCTTCTGCATCTCCCTGCTCCCCTTAAACACTATCTCTGGAACACTAAGCCTTTCATGTATTCCAAGAGTTTCTCTCAGAAGCCTTCCAAGGCTCCTTGAGACAATATAGCAGGCATCTCTATCTTTAGCTTCATTTATTCGGACGCTTCGCCCAAGGATCTTCTTAACGTCTTCAGCAATTATCGTCGCTAACTCTTTATCCTTGCCGTAGAACCATAGTGTTACTCTACCGTCATCATCTATTTGACCATCGCCCACAAGCCATCCTAGAATCCTTCCAAGCTCCGTGGATCCGTATTTTCCGAAGCAGCCGGACGGCTGTATGAAGAGCCTGTCCCCCTTTCTCAGATCGCTTACCCTAATCCAGCCTCTCTCTGTTAGAACTTTATGGTCTGGTGTCGCCTTAAGCTTATATCCGTGACTCGTTACGATTTCATAGACGTCTTTAACCCCCGACTTAACAATTTTCAACGGCCTTCTATGAGTTGCGGAGGGTGTTCGTAGAAGCTTAACTGCCATCTTGGTAATAACCCCACTTTGCTGAATAAGCGCTTCACCCAGCGCTCTATCGTCCGTCAGTATTCTAACCCGGTCATCGGATCTATAGAGTTCACAAAGCTCTGACAATTTGATTAATCCGTAGTCCGTCGGTATTCTGGCATCTCCGGTCACGCATGGATTCGTCGATCTTATTGGCCCGAGCTTCTCGAGGAATATGTTCCTCTTGTTCATATTGTCTAGGAATAGGACTCCGGGGTCTCCGGTCTTCCAAGCCATCTCGGCTATCGTCCTGAGGAGCCTTCTCGGGTCCACTTTTCTCCAGACCTTTCCATCCCTCGGATTTACGAGCGGATACGGCTCCCCGACCTCGTAGTGCCTCCAGAAGTCCGGGGTGAGCAGAACCGAGATGTTGAAGTTTTCTAGGAACCCCTCCCTCTCCTTAGACTTTATGAAGGTCTCCACGTCCGGATGCCATACCTCGAGTATCCCCATGTTCGCCCCCCGCCTCTTACCGCCCTGCTTAACCACGTCGGTGACCACATCTATTATCCTCATGAAGGAGACCGGGCCGGACGCGACGCCGAACGTCGAGAACACGATGTCCCCCTCAGGCCTCAGCCTCGAGTAGTTTATCCCCACCCCTCCGCCCGACTTGAAGATCAGCGCCGCGTCTTGGGCCGCGCGCATTATGGACTCGAGGTTGTCGTCTATGTGCAGGACGAAGCACGCGCTTAGCTGGCCGAGCCGGGTTCCGGCGTTGAATAGGGTCGGGCTATTCGGCATGAACTTCTTGCCGACCATTAGGTCGTAGTATTCCTTGAAGTTCCGATAGTATTTCTCGAACTTTCCATCTTCGAGCATTTTCAGGAACTCGCTCCAAGAACATTTCATGGCCCTCTCCTCGTTCAGCTCATCGTACAGCGCCTTCATCCGCTCGAGATGCCACCTGTTCCAAGTTACCTCGTACGATCCGTCGGGCTTTCTCCCGAGGCCGAGCTTTCCCTCATACTCCTCCGGAGAGAAGTCCTCGTGCGGATGCTTTCGCTGGCCGTAGTTCTTGTCGAAGATCTCCGGGTCGTGAAGCATGTCCGAGATGACTATGAGAGCCGCGACCCTCTGGAACATGTGCTTCGGATCTTCGCGGAGCTTCCCCTCCTCATCCTTCAGGAGGTATCTGCTCGCCATAAGCCTCAGAGCGTTTAGGCTGAACGCCTTATCGACCTCGTCGACGTAATCCTTCTCTAAGATCTTCTTCTTCTCCTCCCTAATCTTCTCCCTCTCCTTCCTGTAGAGTATGTAGGCTTTCGCGACCTCGTATAGGTCGAACTTCACGAGGCTCAGCTCGACTATGTCCTGAATCTCCTCGACATGCGGTATTTTCTCGGCCCCGTACTTCTCGGCTATGAGCTCTAGGACGTGGTTGACGACCTTTCTCAGGCTTTCCTCATCGTATCTGTTTACGTGAACCATCGCCTTCCTTATGGCTTCCCGTATCCTCGACGGATCGAAGTCGACGACTCTGCCGTCCCGCTTGATCACCTTCTTCACCGGGAACTCTAATTTTCTCGACCCGCCCTCCAATTCTCTATACTCCCCAAGAACCCATATCGTATTCGATTGGTTATAAACGCATCGCATTAGCCCGCCTAAAATGCCCGCTGTTAATGAGCAACTTTAGA
>JAPDJZ010000014.1 GCA_029258815.1 archaeon | reverse complement strand
GCCTTCTAAGCTCCTCTAGGCTTCCGACCTTCAAGACCACCTTCTTCTGACCCTCCGAGATCCATTCTCTAAACCATTCAGGTTTCATCTTCCTGCATTCCTCCGCTGCCGATACGGCCGCGTGAGCCGCTTCCGAGGCCAGCTTCCCGGCGCTCATCCTCAGATCCGCTCGAACGACTATCGCCTGCTTGTAGTTGAAGACCCTCATCCGCCCGGTGATCCCATGGTCAGGGGGTTTAGAAAAGGTTTCGAGCCCTAGTCCCTTTGCGCTATCTCCCTAAGCCTCCTCACCCCGTCTATCCGCTTGATGTACTGGGCTACGCTCCTCGGGACTAAGCTCTCCCACTCCTCGCCCCGAATCATCCTCCTCCTGATCCTCGTCCCCATCTCGTGGTTCCTCTGGTAGAGCGGTATGGGCTTAACCTCGAACCCCTCCTCGGAGAATAATCGCTTCACGAGCGGGTTGTTTGTGTATACTACGTCGAATGGCGGGCAGAAGGATTTTATCTTCGAGACCCAGATCGAGTGCTCCCCGACATCCGGAACCGGTATTAGGAAGACCCTCGAGAGGTCTACTCCCTCCTCTGCAAGAGCTTCCCGAAGCATCCCTATCCTCTCGCCGGCCGTGAATGGGTTCTCCGGGGTGTGGCTGTATTGAGCGCTCCCGATCACCACTATGAGCTCATCACATTCCCTTAGCGCGGTTTTTATGGCGTGGACGTGGCCTAGGTGGGGCGGCTGAAACCTCCCGACGAAAAGCCCCCTCTTCAAGGCTTTATCCGCTCCCCTCTAGAGAAGGTAGCCGTATTCAGGCTAACCCAACGCCTCTTAAGGGTTTACGCTCTTCTCCGATGACCTATCCCGGCTATTCTTATCGTAGCGGGCTCGCCTAGGCCGCCCTCGACCTCTGCTTCGGATCCTGCGAGGAGCCTGCAGAGCTCTATGCTCGTCGTCGTGTGGGTGGTTAGCTCCGAGACCCTGTATTCGGATGTTCCGGAGGCTAGGGATGCCCAGATGACGAGCTGATCCCCCAGATGCCTATCGACCGGAGCCCCGGTATCGAGCTGGCTTAGGAGGTCTCTCGCCGCCTCCTCAGCAACCCTCTCGGCCGGAACCCCGAGCTTCCCAAGGTTATCCGAGGCCATTAACGCTCCAGATCCTAGCTCGGCTACGAGGATTATCCCGCATCCTGGATCTAGGGAGCATGCTCGATCCCCTGGCTTTAGAACCTCCCTCCTGACCTCAACGTCGTAGCCCCTCTCCCGGATGATCTTCTCGGCCGTTGAAGCCATCCGCTCGACGATGTGGGACGGCAGCCTGCAGCTATAGCTTAGGCCGAAGACCCGCTTCACGCCGCCAAACTCGGTAAGCCTTATCGGCTTAAGCTCGTCTATCGGGGTGGATCTGGCCCTGACGACCCCGCCTCCCCTCGGGTAGAAGCCCCTCCTCAGTAGCTCTAGCTCGAATCTGCATCCCATCCTCTCCAAGGTGGGGAGGAGGACGTATTGGAAGTATTCGACGGGAGGGGCCATGGGGTTGTTCGTCCCTCCCCTAAGCTCGACCTCGACGGGCCTTTCGCTGAAGGCCATGGCGGGCATCAGGCTTTGGAGCATTAGGGTCGTGCTCCCGGCGGTTCCGGCGTCGAACCTCATCCTCCCCCCACCGAGCCTCCTAGGCTTAAACACGATCTCCCTAGATCCAACTCTCAGGCCGGATGCGTCGGCCGATGAGAGGGCTGCGACGGCTCTTACGCCGGTTAGATGCTGGGGTCTAAGCCCGGGGTTGCTCCGCCTCGCCCGAATATTGTAGACGCGGATCGGCTTTAGGAGAACCGCGGACAGGGCTACGGCGTTCCTGAGTATCTGGCCCCCGCCCTCCCCCATGGATCCGTCGATCTCGATAAGCTCTCCGGGCATCCGGCATCCCTGAGGGCGCTCTCCCAATATTAGGATTGGGGCCCGCGGGAGAACGATGCGATCAGCTTCTCCGCTAGGCTCCTGATCCGGTCGGCCTCCTCGAGGCTCACCCCTATCAGCTCCGCAAGATTCTCCGAGCCTACCCTCCCCAGCTGATCCAGGGTTACTATCCCGCGGTCTCCAAGCCTTTCGATGATGTCTCGCGGAAGGGTTTTGAGCATGGTGATCGGGTAGAGCTTCTTCTCGGACGCGATATCGCCTAGGGCGAAGGCCCTCGGATACCTCCAGCCCATATACATCATCCCCTTGCACCTAGCATAGCGCTCGGCGTGGAGGGAGATCTTCGTATTGCAGACTAGGATCGCCGAGGTGAAGCGATAGGGGTGGAGGCCGAGCCTAAACCCCTGCTTCAGGTCCTCTAAGGCCGCCCAGAGCTCTAGGACGGTTCCGAGACCCGTGTAGGCGTGATGGTTTACGTGATGCTTCACCTCGACGGCGAAGACCTCGTCGTCCTTGAACGCTATCCCATCTATTTCGTGGCTTACGCACCTCCCCTCGAGAACCCTGCCCGGCTCAACTAGGTATCCGGCAGCCCTCAAAACCATTCTAGCGTATTCCTCGAAATCCGGTTTGGGCCTTAGGAGCGAGATGGCCTCCCTGATGTCCCTGAGATGAGCCAGCTCTGGCCTAGACTCCCCCGCGAGCTCGTAGATTAGCGAGAGGAGCTCGGAGGTCGGCATCCCGTCGTAGACCTTCTCGGACACCGCCTTCTCTAGCTCCTCGGCCTCGGATCCCCTGAAGCCTAGGTGGAGAAGGGTTCTAAGAACCTTGGACCTATCGTAGGGCTCGAGCCTGCCATTAGCCTTCCTAACGTGAATCATTATCGGTAATGCAGCTCGCTTGAGGAAATTAAGGATTTCATAAGGCTCGGGGAATATTCATAGGAGGGAATTCTCGAAGTATTGCTGGCGATGATGAATCCTGGCTGCCGGACTGGGTGATGATGGTTAAAAGCTCTGAGCTCCCCATTCTCCGGGTGGTCGTCCATGGCCGATAGGCCCGTGGTCTCGCTTCTAACGGACTTCGGCCTGCGAGATCCCTATGTCGCTCAGGTTAAGGCAGTCATCCTATCCTATTGCAGGGACGCCGCGATAATCGACCTAACCCACGATGTTGACGCTTTTAACGAGCTTCAAGCCGCCTTCATCCTGAAGGTGAGCGCGCCCCACATGCCCGAGGGGACGATCCACGTCTGCGTAGTCGATCCCGGGGTGGGCTCCGGCCGAAGGGGAATAATTCTCGAGACTCGTAGGGGGGACTTCTTCGTAGGACCCGATACCGGTTTCATGGCTCCGGCCGCTGAGGAGCTCGGGGTTAAAGCAGCCTACGTCATCGATGAGGCTAGGCTTCCGCCTAGGAGCGAGGAGACCTTTCACGCTAGGGACGTCTTCGCCCATGTCGCGGGTAGGCTCGCGAGAGGTGATGAGCCGCTCAGCCTTGGATATGAAGCTAGGTCTTATGCTAGGCTCAGCCTCCCGAAGCCTAAGCGCATGCCTGGGGGATTCGAGGCGACGGTGATGCATGTGGATAGGTTTGGGAACGCGATAACTAATCTTAGACCCGGGGATCTGGAAGCCGGGTATGGGGAGGTGTTTAGGGTCAGAACGCCAACCGGCGACGTTGAATGCGCGTTCGTTAAAGCATACGGCCACGTTCCTCCCAGATCTCCTCTGCTAACCGTAGGCGGAACCGGTTACATCGAGCTATCGGTGAATCGCGGAAGTGCCGCGGAGAGATATGGTTTGAAGCCCGGCGATAGGATTATGGTCTTGAGGTGATCTCGGCTTTGTCGGGGAACGCTGTTCGGAAGGCGGTTATCCTCGCTCGGGGGATGGGGAAGAGGATGAGGCGGAGCGCGGGGGAGCTCGCGCTGGACCCGGCCGTTAGAAGGTTCGTTGAGAGGGGTTGGAAGCCGTTTATACCCATTCGCGGGAGGCCGTTCATCTGGTATCAGCTGAGGGCTTTATCCGAGGCCTGGATCCGGGAGGTGTGCTTGGTCGTGGGGCCTGAGCATTTAAAGCTTCGGGAGCAGCTCGTTAGGCTCGGCGGGGAGGCCGGCGTCGAGGTCGGGCTGGCGGTTCAGGAGAAGCCCCTCGGGACCGCTAACGCCGTCTACGCTTCGAAAGGCTTCGTGGGATCGGGCTCCTTCATCCTACTGAACGGCGACAACTACTATCCGGAGGAAGCCTTGAAGGCCTTGGTCTCCGCGGGCGATCCGGGGAGATGCTATGTAGCCGGATTCTCCCTCGAGAAGCTCGTTGAGCGGAGCAACTTCACGCCCGAGAGGGTTAAAGCCTTCTCGGTTATGCTCGTCGATGAAGAGTTCAACCTAGTTAGGATCGTCGAGAAGCCGGAGGACCCCGAGCGCTATAGGACCCGGCGCGGGATCCTGGTTAACATGAACCTCTGGAGGTTCAATCCCCTAATCTTCGCGGCCTGCGAGCTGGTTGAGCCTCATCCGGTTAGGGGGGAGCTCGAGCTTACGGCGGCGGTTCAGCTCATGGTGGATCGCGGGATGTGCGCGGTGAAGGTGGTCCCCGTGGACTCCTACGTTCTCGACCTAACCTATGCTTCGGACATCGAGGCCGTCGAGAGGATTCTAGGCTCTGGGGGAAAGGCTTAAACAGGCTTACGGGATGATTAGGCTCAAGGAGATGATCATCGCGTTCTTCGAGGCCGGCCGCTGCTCGAGGCTTTACCCGCTCACCCTGACAAAGCCCGTCTACATGCTTAGATGCGGCGCTCTGAGAATCTATGAGAAAGCGGCTGGAGAGCTTAGGGGTAGACTGCTCTTTCTCACGCGTAGCGAATTAGGGGGCGTTCTCGCTGAAAAGCTATCCAAGGAGGTTGGGGAGGTTTACGTAAACGAGCTTAGGCTCCTCTCTTCTGGAGATGATCTGCTGGTGGTTGACGGCGGATGGCTCTTCGATGAAAGCCTGCTTAAGCTCGGCGAGGAGGTTGTTGCCGCGAAGGACGGCGAGCTCGTCTACGCCTATGTTAAGGGATCTACGGCCGAGAGGACCGCCGAGAGGAGTAGCGGATTTAACGAGTTTCTCGAGAGGCTCGGATCGGAGCTATCCCCCATGAGGTTGGAGGGGGCTAGGCTGGTGAGGGATCTCTGGGATCTGATCGAGTATAATGCTGGCGAGATTGAGCGGGATGCCGAGAGGATTAAGCGCGGCGGCTCGTGGAGATCAGGCTCGGATCTACCCCAAGTCCAGATCGTCGGGGACCCGAATAGGGTTCTCATCTCCCGGAGCGCCGAGATCTACCCGCAGGTCGTGGTCGATTCGAGGGAGGGGCCTGTAATAGTCGACGAGGGCGCTAGGATCCTGCCCTTCAGCTATCTAGCCGGACCGTGCTACGTCGGGCGGGGATCTTGGATCGTGGGCGGCAGGGTCTCGGAGTCGTCTATAGGGCCGGTCTGCAGGGTCGGCGGCGAGGTCGAGGGCTCGATAATCGAGGGATTCTCGAATAAGTATCACGCGGGCTTCCTAGGGCATAGCTACGTCGGCGAGTGGGTTAACCTAGCCGCCATGACGACGACGAGCGATCTCAAGAACGATTACAGCACCGTCAAGATTCCGATCGGGGGGAGGCTCGTCGACTCGGGTAAGCTCAAGCTGGGGGTCTTCATAGGCGATCACACCAAGACCGGCATAGGCTCGCTCTTCACAGCGGGGTCGGTCGTCGGGATAATGTGCAACCTCGTATCCTCGGGCGAGGCCTACCCCAAGTACGTTCCCTCCTTTACTTGGCTCGTTAAGGGTCAGGTTAGGGATTGGATTCCGCTTGATAGGATGATCGAGGGCGAGCGCAGGATGATGGCTAGGCGGGGGGTTGGGCTGAGCGATGCCGAGGAGAAGCTCCTGAGGGAGCTTTACGCCGAGACCGAGGCCGAAAGGGCCGCGTTCAAGGAGAGGCTTCTTCGAGGCGCTTGGTGATGGGGAGAAAGGTTAAGAGCTGGGATCGACAGGGTTAGGTGGTCGCGATGGCTCAGCGTTTCCCCTATCCCGGAGCGACGACCATAGGCATAAAGACCCCTGGCGCCGTCGTCTTGGCCTCGGAGAAGAGGCTGACCTACGGGTACTTCGTCGTAAGCAAGAACGTTAGGAAGGTTTTCCAGCTAACGTCCAAGATCGGGGCCGCCTGCGCCGGCTTCGTGGGAGATATGCAGGTCTTGATCAAGGATGCTCAAGCCGAGATAAACCTATACAGGTATACGTATCGGAAGGAGCCTCAGGTTAGATCTGTTGCGAAGGTCCTGTCGAACTACCTTTTCAGCAGCAGGTTCATGCCCTACCTAGCCGAGACGATAATCGGCGGATTCGATGATAGCGGATCGCATATAATCGTCCTAGACCCGCTGGGCTCCATGATCGAGGACGATTACGCCGTCGTGGGGTCGGGAGCCGAGATAGCGATAGGGATAATCGAGAGCGGCTATAAGGCCGATCTCCCGGTCGAGGAGCTTAGAGACCTCGCGATAAAAGCCGTTAAAGCCTCGATAGCCAGGGACGCGGCGAGCGGAAACGGGATAGACCTCCTACTCTTCACTCCCGAAGGCGTTAAGATCAACGAGACTATACCGATTCAGTAGCGCTTCCGCATGTCCTTTAAAGACCTCTTAAGCTCGAAGGGCAGGGTACTCGTCTATCTGGCTGAGAGGGGAGGGGTTGCTGAGAGCGTCGAGTTATCGACCATTAAGCTCGGGAGGGACCTCGGGATCTCCCAGCAGTCGGCCTCGAGGCTTTTGATAGAGCTTGAGAGCGATGGTTTAATCGAGCGGGAGGATCTCGGAAGGGTTCGGAGGGTTAGGCTTACGAGGAAGTCCGTCGAGCTACTGCTCTCGATGTATTCTCACTTCAAGGAAGTTCTAGAGAAGCCCACAGAGCTATGCTTGGAGGGCAGGGTCTTCACCGGCCTCGGCGAGGGAGCATACTACACCCAGATACCGCATTACGTTCGGGAATTTGAGCGGAAGCTGGGATTCAGACCCTATCCCGGAACCCTGCACCTCAGACTCGTCGGGAGG
>JAPDJZ010000114.1 GCA_029258815.1 archaeon | reverse complement strand
CCCGAGCTCGCGGTGCTGATATCCGGCGTCGTCGCCAGCCTATTGATAGGACTAGTCTATGCCTCGCCGCTAGTGGTGATCATCTCCATGATCCTTAGGCGGAGGCGCCGATATGTCAGGGTCAGATCCCTGTATCTCGTGATGGCCTTTGCGGCTGGTTTAGCTCTATTCGCGTTGGCCGAAGTGCTTACCCTGCCCGCGCTGATGATTTTCGCATCCTCGGCGATAGTCCTATCAGCCATAGCCCTAGGCGCGATAACGCCCACCAAGCTAATATCATCCGTACTGGGAAGGCAGAAGGCGGGCATAAGCTAGGCAAACAATCCTCCTTTTTGTTGGTTTCGAATTCGTCAACATGGCTCTATCGTTGATGGCGGCTTTGACGTGGCGGCGTAGGCGACCATCGTAACCCCCGGGACCTCGCGGGTGATCCTGTTCGAGATCCTCTCGAGAACCTCGTGGTCGATCTTATGCCAGTCGGCCGTCATCCCATCAACGCTCTCAACTATCCTGACTATCACTATGTATCCCTCGACCCTCTCGTCGCCCATGACCCCGACCCACTTATCGTTGCAGACCACCGCGAACCCCTGCCAAACCCTATCGTAGAGTCCGCTATGCTTAAGCTCCTCCTCCACGATGGCGTTAGCCTCCCTGCAGATCTCGAGCTTCTCCTCGTTAACCTCTCCGATTATCCTGACGGCGAGACCCGGGCCCGGGAACGGATGCCGCCTAACGACCTCGTCGGGTAGGCCGAGCCTCCTCGCTATCTCCCTAACCTCATCCTTGTAGAAGTCTCTAAGAGGCTCGATTAGCTTTAGGTTCATCCGCTCGGGTAGGGCGCCGACGTTGTGATGGCTCTTGATGAGGGCGGCCTTCCTGCTCGCCCTCCCGCTCTCGATCCTATCCGGGTAGATCGTCCCCTGCGCAAGCCACCTAACCCCCGGGATTCTCGAAGCCTCCTCCTCGAAAACCCGTATGAATTCCTCTCCCACGACCCTCCTCTTCTCCTCTGGATCCGCCACGCCCCTAAGCCTCCTCAGAAACCTCTCCCTAGCATCAACGATTATCAGGTTCTTCACCCCGAGCTTCCTCAGGCTCTTCTCGACGCCCTCCCGCTCCCCCTTCCTCATCAAGCCGTGATCGACGAAGATGCAGTACAGCCTATCCCCGACGGCCTTCGAGACGAGGACGGCGGTCGTCATCGAGTCGACTCCGCCGCTGACAGCGCAGATAACCCTCTCGCCCTCAGGTACAATCCTCCTAATCTCCTCGACGATCTCCCCGATCCTATCCCCCGGACTCCACCAAGGCTTTATCCCGCAGATCTTCTCGAGGAAGTTTCTCAGAATCTCCCTCCCATGCTCCGTGTGAACGACCTCGGGGTGAAACTGGATCGAGTAGATCTTCCTAATCTCATCGCTCATCGAGGTTACTATCCCGCTCTCGCTCCTGCTCGTAACCCTGAAGCCCGGCGGGGGCTCGACGACCGCGTCGCCGTGGCTCATCCAAGCGCTAACCCTCCTAGGCAGCCCCTCGAGAAGCTTGTCGTATTCAAGAACCTCGACCCGGGTTCTGCCATACTCCCTAAGCCTCCCGGCCTCGATCCTCCCGCCGAGGAGCTTGGCCAGAAGCTGATGGCCGTAGCAGATCCCGAGGATCGGAACTCCCTTCCCGAGAATGGGCTGGAGATCAATACTGGGCGAATCCGGCTCAAAAACGCTTCTAGGCCCGCCCGAGAAGATCACCCCGCCCACGCCGCCCCTCTCGAGCTCCCCCCCGACCAGCTCGGGATCGACTATCTCCGAATAGACGCCGAGCTCCCTGCACCTCCTAGCGATCAGATGCGCGTACTGGCCTCCGAAATCGGCCACGAGGACCTTTAACCCCTCCCGCACTCTCCCTCCGCCCCAAGCCTAGGACGGGCTATCGAGGCAATAAGGTTTAGGACGCCGCGGCGAGGGGATAACATTATTTAGCGCGATGGGTGTTCAGCAGGCATGCGGTCTGGAGGCTTCGCAGCGGTATCGCTCCTCACGGCGTATCACCTACTCCACCCGAAGCCCGCGATCCTAGTAATATCGGCGGGCTCCTCCGGGAGGGCCAGCGGCATGATCGCCTCTTGGACCACGCCCGTCTCCCACTCGCCGCTGCTCGTAGGGGTCTCGATAGCCCCGGCCAGATACACCTACCAGCTCGTCAAGAGCTCGAGGGAGTTCACCCTAAACGTCCTAGACTCTCGATACGTGAAGCAGGTAAACTTCCTCGGAACCGTCTCCGGCAGAAATAGGGATAAGCTAAGGGAGTCGGGTCTCACGATCTCGAGGTCGAAGAAGGTCAAGCCGCCGCACGTCGAGGAGGCCCTAGCGGTTTTAGAGTGCGCGGTGGAGAAGGAGGTGGAGGCCGGAGACCACGTATTCTTCATAGCGAGGGTTCTCGAAGCCTACGCCAAGCCCGAGTTCTTCGACGAGGTATACAAGCCCGAGAAGGCGAAGATCCTAATGCATCTGGGCGGGGCCTACTACACAACGGTATCCGACGAGCTCATCACGCCGAAGCCTAGACCTCGCTTCTGCTGAAGAGATAAGCGCCGGCGGCCATGGTTATAGTGCAGAGAGATAATAAGACTGCCAGATCGGCCAGCGGCGAGATCGAGAACCTGCCTATCAAGCATCCCCTAATCCCGTCAACGATATAGGTTAGGGGGTTGGCGTATGCTAGGATTCGAAGCCAAGCCGCCATGCTCTCGAGCGGGAAGAAGGCCGTTGATAGGAATATCGCGGGCATCATGATAAGGTTCATTATCAGCGAGAAGCCGTGGGGATCCTCCATCCTCGACGCCAAGGCTATCCCCAATCCCACGGAGAAGAACGCCGCTAAGATCATGAAGAATATGCCCGGGATGAGCCCCGCCGGGGAGAGCCTCACCCCGAGTAGAGCGCTTATGGCGAGGATTATAAGCCCCTGAATAATTGAGACCGTCGCACCTCCTAGGGTTCTCCCAACGACTATCGAGAGTCTGCTAACCGGGGCCACAAGTATCTCTTTGAGGAAGCCGAATTGCCTATCCCAGATTATCGAGACGCCGGCGAACATCGAGGCGAAGACTATCGACATGGCGACCATCCCTGGGGCGAGGAAGTCCAGATAGCTGACCCCTTCGACCAGCCCCGGAAGCGATATGGGTCTTAGACCGAGACCTAGAAACGCGAGGAAGAAGAAGGGTTGAACGAGGTTGGCGATGAGCCTGCTTCTAACCCTCACGAAGCGCTTTAGCTGCCTCATCCACATGACGTAGATCGCCTGCAGCTCCAGCGAGATCACCTCAACGCCACCCCCTCGGCCTAGGATGCCTCATCGCGGGCTTGGCCTCCTCCCTAATGCTCCTGCCCGTAAAGCTTAGGTAGACGTCTTCGAGGCTGGGCTCCCTGAGCGTGATCGAGCTTATCCTAATCCCGTTCTCCTCGGCCATCCTGATTATCTCGGGGATTTTCTCCTCTCCGATCTCGACGTAGATGCTCAGCCCGCCTCCGTGATGCTTCACGCCTCTCACCCAGCTAGCCGACTCCAGTATCCTCCCGAGTCTGCTGGGCTCGGAGCACGTCAAGCTTATGACGTCGCTTCCTATCCTATCCTTCAGATTCCTCGGAGAATCCACCGCCAGTATCTTTCCGCGATCTATTATCGCGACCCTATCCGAGAGCTTATCCGCCTCCTCGAGGTAGTGCGTCGTCAAGAATATCGTGATCCCCTCCCTTCGATTCAGCTCCATTATGTAGTTCCAGATAGCTCTACGAGTTTGGACGTCTAGCCCCAGGGTGGGCTCGTCGAGGAAGAGAACCTTGGGACGGTGAACGAACCCCCTCGCTAGCTCAAGCCTCCTCCTCATCCCCCCGGAATAGCTCTTCACGAGCTCGTCGGCTCGATCCCTCAGCCCAACGAGCCTTAAGACCTCCTCGATCCTCTCCTCCCTCTCCCTCCTGCTCAAGCCGTAAAGCCTAGCGTGGAAGTCTAGGTTCTCCCTGCCGGTCAGCTGGTCGTCGAGGGCGGGCTCTTGGAAAACCACTCCAATCGACCTCCTAACGAGATCCGGCTGCCTCACGACGTCGTACCCGCAGATCCTAGCCCACCCCTCGCTCGGCCTAAGCAGGGTCGTGAGCATCTTTATCGTCGTAGTCTTACCCGCGCCATTCGGCCCCAGGAATCCGAAGATCTCCCCCTCCTCCACCTCCAAGTCTATGTGGTCTACCGCCGTCAACCCGTCGTAAACCTTGGTCAACCCCCTAGCCTCGATTATCGCCATTCGAGGATCCTCGATCGCAGACAGATAATATAGATTTTGTAATCAGAGGAGTATTATTCTTGGCGTTAGACGCAATTCTAATATCATCGTATTACAATATGTCCGGAAGGTGATTTACGTTGGGAACGGTAATAAGCATACGAGTGCCTGAGGAGCTCAAGCGGGAGATGGACAGGCTTAGAGATGAGGTGAATTGGAGCGAGGAGATCAGGGAGTTCATTAAGAGAAGGATCGAGGAATATAGGAAGAAGAAGGTCTTCGACGAGCTTGTCGAGTATATCAAGACCCTACCTGAAGCTCCTAAAGGAGTTGCACGAGAGCTGGTGAGAGAGAGCCGTGATAGTGGTTGACTCTTCAGCCTTCACAAGATTCTTAATGAGAGAAGAGGGCTGGGAGAAGTTAATCCCATATCTCAATCCTGATGCGGAGCCGTGTTCGGTGGATCTCCTCATCGTGGAGACAGCCAATGCCATCTGGAAGTATGTCGAGAGGTTTAAGCGGATAAATGAGGATCAGGGATTAAATCTTCTTGAGCGGGTGATGAAGCTCGTAGAGGAGAATGTGTTAAGATTAGAGTCGGCTTCAAGCTACTTGAGAAGCGCCTTGGAGATTTCCTTGAAGCATGGAATCACGGTCTATGATAGCCTATTCATAGCGCAGGCCAGAAGCCTAAATGTGAAGCTCGTTACAAGTGATCGAAAACAGGTTGAGGTCGCTCAAGATCTCGGAGTAGAGACGATATTCATAGAATAATTCTGGGTTTGGTGGGCCGGGTGGGAGTTGAACCCACGACCTCCGCCGTATCCCCTTTTGAGTCATTGGTGCTATGTAAGGGCGGCGTCATAGCCACTAGACTACCGGCCCAAATCATCTTTGTTACTTAGCGAATTTATATCTTTTCAACCCTCTTAGAATACGATCGGCTTGCGATGATTTTCTAGGGTGCTTGATGTAAGGTCTTATATGCTTAAGTATCTTCTTTGCCGAGTTTCCCCATAGCTCGAGAACATAAACATTCTTAGCTCTTTTTCGCCACAACTTAGAGTTTATCTCAAGCTCTGCTAAGAAACCAGTGATTGTTTTTAGAAGCTCGATGTTTTTATTATATATGAAGAGTCTGCCAGTACGCTTCCCACATTTGTACACTCTTCCGTCGCCATCCACGAAGGCTCCTAGGAACATGAATTTTTCTTCAGGTTTTAATGCTTCAAAATAATTAACGATGTCTACCCTTTCTTTAACTCTCAAGTTGATTGTGTAAAATTCAACACTAAAATGTTTTTCAGATTTCTTGGTAACATAAAGGTTATGTAATCTTAGCTTAATGAAATCATTCCTTGCTATTTGTGATAAATAAGCGAAAGCCGTATCTAATTGTGTAGTACATAATCCTATTTTATATGTGTCTTTGACGATCCAAGCGTCACTTGTTAACCAAGCATAAATTTGAGGTGTTATTTCTTCTAGGAATCTCCGGCCAAGCTTAACTTTTACATCATTAAAAATCCATGAGTCTCTTATCAACTTCCTCCTGCTGGGGAGCAACATTCTCCAAAACAGCCACTCTGCTTGAGTAGCATTAATATTGCGTGAATCGAATACGAGTTTAAGAAATCTTAAAAGCTCGTTCTCATTCTTTAGGATGATCGAAGTCGATGGGTAAGTGTTCTGCCTCACATCTAGATGATTCAACCATTTAGAATTGAAGTCTAATATGTCATCGAGCCTCGCTAGGAGTCGGTGGAGGAAAATAATTAGTGTTTTACCTTTATATACCGCTAGACCACCGGCCCAATTTTTCACCATTTAGATGTTCATGTTATTCTATTTTCCTTTTTCTTTGTTTGAGGGGATGATGGCCAAATGTTATTGGATTGTTTTTGGTTTTTTCGGGTTTTAGTCCTGATTCTTCGCCGCAGATCTTCTCCTCTTTTATCGTTCTATTTGTTGAGCGGGTTTCGAGTTCTTCTTAGCGTCTATGCATGGATTATCTATGCATCGTTTTGGATTCTATTGATTAGAATTTCTTCTTTTGAGGCGCTTTTCATCGGGTTTTTCGGTATTACCGAGTATTACCCATGAGATCTGGCGGCTTCGGATGGTTCTAGATTATAGAATTGAGTCTAGAATAATGGGGGTTAAATATGGGTCTAAATCGATTTTCTCCGAGCAAGTATGAGTAGGAAAATAGGTTTAATTTTCCTAATTTCGCTGCTACTACTGTCGACTGTCGCCATAGCAAGCACAGCGTTCATAGCGCCGGTTTCAGCCGCTGGAAAGACCGCATGGCTAAAGATAGTAACTACTTCTTGGAAAGGTGTTAGCTGCGGAATCTACGACGGAATTAGCACCGGATTCGCGGGCGATGCTCCAAACGTTAACACGCCTATGTGTCCTGGTGGATCTGGATTCGCCGAGAGGTTTAATGTGACGAGTCAGGAGGCCTTCGTAGAGGTTTATGGTATTAAGCCGAACTTCGCGTTATTCGAGCATCAGGGAACCTTTGAGCCGAACGCTACTGGATTCGTGAAGATCTCTTGGGACGTCGACGATCACTGGGGTCTCCTGGTCTTAGTTAAGGCCAAGAGCTACTATGGAACTAGGATAGGTGAAGGAGACCCATTCAGCGGAATCATCATGTACGCCCTACTGATACCGCCTAGAAATGTAACAGGACCTGCCCTAAGCCCGAGCGTGGTCGAGGATATAGCCGAGCTAACCGGAGTAAGCTCTTATGCCTATTATGATAATATCTTGAAGGCCAACTTCTCACTAGGAATAGA
>JAPDJZ010000148.1 GCA_029258815.1 archaeon | reverse complement strand
GATATGCCCCCGTCCCTGGCAGGCGAAATCGTTGAGAACATTAAGTGGCTAGGTGCAGACAATATTTTACTGCTAACTAAGAACACTAAGGGCAAGGTATTCTATCCCAGCAGTATAGCGCCAAGCCGCTCCACAGGCCTCTTCGAAGCCATAGTCGACAAGGCTGGAGACGAGGGAATAGAAGTGGACGCCTGGCTCTGCCTATTCGAGGAAGACATGCACGATGTCAACCCCATAGTTAAGGAGCACCCCGACATCCTGCTGGTCAACAGGTACGGAAAGAGCAACTGGGAGCAGCCCACGTGGAGCGACGTAGACCCCAAGTACAGCACGTTCTGGGTCTGCCCTTCCTCTCAAGTCTACCTCGACTATCTAGTCTCAATAGTCGAGGAGCTGGCGCGCTATAGGCTCCGCGGAATACACATGGACTACGTCAGGTATCCGGAGGCGGTCGAAGGAAGGTATTACTGCTACTGTCACCGTTGCCTAAGAAAGTTCAGGGAACAGTACGGCTACAAGTTCCCGACACGCGAAGTCATCCACATAAGATACTACGTCTCCATCCTGACAGAGAACGTCACCAACGCCGTCAAGACTCTCTCAGATAGAGCTAGGGCGCATGGCTTGCGCTCATCAGCATACGTGTTCACAGACTACGTGACGGCGATAGAAGCGTGCTACCAGGACTGGCCCGCGTTCTCCCGCTACTTGGACTACCTTGTCCCCACGCTCTACGAGGTTTCGCTCAGCCACGCCCGCAGGCTGATCTCCAGGGCTGTTGACGTGACGCCAGAGGGGTTGCCGATAGTTCCAGCGGTTTACGCGAACAGGGTGGTTAGGCGTGCCGTGAAGGGCGCCGAGAGGTGGACCACCAAGAGAGGCGCAGACTATATAGCGGAGCTCGCGAAAGCTTCTCTTGAGGCTGGGGCAAAGGGTATAGCGCTCTTCAACTACGCCACAATGTTTAATCAAAGCCTGCCCGCTTCCCTCAGAAAGGAGGACCTAGTAGAACTTAGAACTAAGCTTGCAGAAATAGGCCTTGCACAGCTCTAAGCCTTCAATTCAAATATTTCCAAGACAGTATAAGCCTGGTGCTGGAAGTTGAAGCTAGCCGACTTTAAGCTTGTCTCGGGAAAACACACGCGAAAATACGTGCCAATAACCGCCTTTTTCAAGCTTAGCGGTGTCAAGACGGAAAGGCTGGCAGTGCAGGACCTTATCAGCGGTATGCTGCTGCCGGCTCAGGCTGAGAAGGCTGGCGGCGGCTTAATCGTGAGGTGGATCCAGCCCCTACTTGAAAAAGATGAAATTAGGAGAATGAGGCTCCTGCTTCTAAGCGAGGAACTTCCAGCTGGTGGAATGAGAATTGTTGAAGAAGGCGGCGAGGTCAAAATTTATAGTGGAGATTTTCACGTAGCATCTATAAGGCACGAGAACGCGTCGAAGCCCTACGTTTACCCTCTAAACGCTCCAAACGGCTTGAGCGTGACCGAGGACGGGCCGAGGGATCACGTCCACCACCGCTCGCTCTGGGTGGCGCACGGCGAGGTTAACGGCGTAGATGTGTGGAGCGAGCTGGAGGGTCACGGCTACATACGGCACAAAAGGTTCAGCAGGCTGGAGGCGGGCTCCGTCTACACGTTTATCGAGGAGATAAACGTCTGGACGGACGCCGAAGGCAGGCCCCTGCTGGATGAGGTGCGCAGGATAAGGTTTTGGAACATGCCTACCAGGGAGTGGCTGATAGACTTCGAGGTTGAGTTGCTCGCAACCTATGGGGACGTAGTTCTCGGCGATACTAAGGAGGCGGGCATACTATCAGTTAGGGTAGCGCCAACCATAAGGGTCGACGCGGGAGGTGAACTCAGGAACTCGTGGGGCGGGGTTAACGAGGAGGAGGTCTGGGGCCAGCGCGCCGCGTGGTGCGACTACAGCGGCCCACTGGGCGGAGAAGTCTGCGGCATATCAGTGATGGACCACCCGGGCAACCCTAGAAGCCCAACCTACTGGCACGCACGAAACTACGGGCTAATGACAGCTAACATCTTCGGCCTTCATCACTTCACTGGTAGCAAGAAAGGTTTAGGAGACTACTTTATAAAACGAGGCGCGAAAGCGGTCTTTAAATATAGGGTTTACGTGCACCGCGGTAACGCCGTGGAGGCGGGTGTGGGGGAAAGATACTTAGACTACGTTTACCCGCCTAAAGTTATAGTCTAATCTTTTATTTCCGGCACCCAGTGTTCTATCAGCTATTTGATTATAAACACTTTAATACATGTATTAAGAATTAATACATGTATGCGTAAAACTAGGCTGCTGCAGGTTAGGCTTCCTGAAAGGATAGTAAAGGAAGTTGACAAGCTTATTGAGTTAGGGCTCTTTAGGTCGAGGGGGGAAGTTGTGGCAGAGGCGCTTCGCCGGCTTATCATGGACTACTCGAGTCTAGCCGACGATTTATCCAGTGTCATCGAGCTTTACCTCTCTGGCAGGCTAGAACGCGACTTAAAGCCTAAGACAAGAGTCGAGGTAGATATCGAGGAGGCAAGGAGGAGAATCCTAGATTTTTTTGGCACAGATGACGTAGACGAAGTGCTCAAGGCGGTGAGAAGAAGGCGTGTCGATAGCCGTTGACACCGACGTTCTAGCAATTTACTTCATCTTCAAGTGGGACAGGAGATACTCGTTAGCTGCGAAAATAGTGGAGTCGGAGAAACCGAAGGCTGCTACGATTATCAACGTGCTGGAGCTAGCAGGGCTAATGTCAATAGCACAGGGAGGGGCAAAGGCTAGGGAAGTCTTTCTTCACCTGCATTGTAGGAAAGATTTTGAAGTACTCTACTGGAGAAGATGGCCCCGCCAATCCGCGTTTATTTCATCAGCCCTACACTATATTACGAGGCGAACTCCTTTGGGAGACGCGTTGGTCGGCTGGATACTTGAAGAAAATGGAGTAGAATTTCTTGTGACTTGGAATAAGCGACACTTCGCCGGAAAGTTCAGCTTTAACGTTTTAACTCCCGAGGAAGCCCTAGCTGAAGGAATCTATTAGCCGGATACAAATTTAATTATCCAAGTCTCAAATACCTTGGAGGAGCACTGCAATGTTCAAGCTTTCCGTAATTACGGACGAGGTTTCCCAGGACTTCTCTGTCGTTCTCAGGTTTCTCGAGCGGCACGAGCTGGATGGCGTCGAGATTAGGAGCCTCTGGAACATGCCTCCGCAGCGCCTCCTCAGCAGGGCGGGCGAGATTAGGAGTGAACTCGGAAAACGCGGACTGGAAGTCTCAGCCATAGCGTCGCCTTTCTACAAGGCCGATATAGACAACGAGAAGGAGATAAAGGAGCACCTGGGCATCTTGAAGAGCTGTATAGAGCTGGCTAAAACTCTCGACACAGACATTATAAGGGTCTTCACCTTCTGGCGCAAGGGCAAGTGGGAGGACTACGTCGACCGAATAGTTGAGCTCTACGAGGAGCCAGTGGACATCGCGGAGGACGAAGGCGTAACGCTCGCGGTCGAAAACGAGCCCTCAACATTCGCCACCAACGCAAAGCTAGTCGCCGACTTCATCAGGCGCATAGGCTCCAGACACGTTAGAGCGGTTTTCGACCCAGGCAACGATCTGGCCGACCCGCTCGGCGAGAAGCCATACCCGGACGGCTACAAAGCCCTGAAGCCATACATCGTGCACGTGCACGTGAAGGACGGGCGGAGAGTGGGCAGGGAGGAGGCCGAGTGGCTGCCCGTGGGAGAAGGCGAGGTAGACTACCGCGGGCTCATAAAAGCCCTGGCAGCCGACAAGTATGGAGGATATTTATCGCTTGAGACCCATTGGAGGCCTAAACGCAGGCTGGACAGGAGGCTTGAGCAGATGCCTGGTGGGGAAGCCTTTTCATCGCTTGGAGAAGAAGCTTCAAATATCTCTATGAGAGGGCTTAAAAAGATCATAAGAGATGCACTTGGCCTAGATCTCTGAGGGCACGTGCTAGGAATATTAGAGAATAAGCCCAAGATAGTATTAGAAACCGTTAAGGCTCAGTAGAAAAATGTCTAAAACTAATTTATATGGTCTACTTTCTATTCTTTATCATTGAAGTTGAAATTCCAGTTACCTAATTCTTTTATGTTTTTGAGTGGAGGGCGTATTTTAAGTAATGATTTAATGATGTATAAGCGAAAAATCTATTTCTCCTGTACAAATATGTAAATAGGTGTATTATTTGCAGAAAATAAGCATATTCCTGCTGCTAGTGTTGATGTTGCCGAGCCTAGGGCTGGCGTTGGCCGCTCAGCCTTCCAAGAGAGTTTTAATATATGAGTACGTAAGCGACCCGAAGGACTGGAAGGTGTTTGTAGAGCTTCTCGGGAACAACGGATACTCTGTCGAATTCCTAGATCCCTTTGATGTAAACCTTACAGAAAGCATCCTTTCGGGCTATGACATATTAGTCATAGCTGATCCAGATGTTCAGAAAGTGAATGTAGCTCAGCTATCCCTTATAATGAATTGGGTTAAGAGAGGCGGAGGCTTGCTCGTGGATTCGACTTATATTGATACTCAAGGCTTCTTCGTGACCTATCTATCTGGAATTTACGTTAGCTACGCGAAACTGAAGAATCTCTCCATACCTTTTGATGTGGGTGAGCTATATTCTCCGATAACTGTGAAGCTAAATCCTCCCCTCAATTATGAGGTTGAAAATGTCACGTTAAGAGATAGGGGCGTACTAATTATATCTGGGCTCCTACAGGGTAAAGTTAAGGCCGAACCGTTTGGAATTGCAGACGTAAGGGACAACTATACGCTGTCGATGAGCCTATACACGGAGCTAGACAAGGGCAGAATAATAGTCTTCCCTTTACAGGAGTTTTCGGGCAACCTATTCATATTCGAGGAGAAAAACTACCAATTAATAATAAATGTGTTCGACTGGCTCTCTTGTCGAAGCCCCCGCCGACCAGACATCTCTTTCCAAGAAAAAAGGCTATACACCTACCTAGCAATCGCAGCCATACTGTCAGCGCTGGCCGGCCTGCTCGTGACTTTCAGCTATCGAATTAGCACATCCAAGAAATGGCTCGTCCTAGCAATCTACGCGGCAACTATCGTTATAGCGGGTCTGCACACATGGTATCTAGCGGAGTGCTGGGCTAGCCTGTCGAGCCTTTTCACTCAGTGGGGGTACTCATCCAGCGACACGTTAAGGAGCTTCATATATTTCTACCAAGATTATATCTATGGACTTTTGATGGCCATACTAGTTGGCCTAGCATTTCATGTGGCGGCGAGGAGGGCTCGGGCCAAATATTTAAACATTATGAAGTTTTCTCTGGGGCTATTAGCGGGCATGGCCGCAATTTCTCTCTTTTACGCTTACTTTTGGCTCGACTACATCCCCCTCATTCAAAACATTTTAGACATCTATCTCTTTAGGCTTAACGAGCTTATGCTAATAATCCTAGGAGTCCCAACTGCCTGGATACTTATGAGGCAGATTTTCCGAGAAAAGGTAATAGAAAGCTTTCTGGTCTCATCAAGTTTAGGGAGGGAAACGTATGACAAACTCATCGAAGGACTTTTCTACGGAAAATACGTGTTTATAGCTCTAGGCGCGGCTATAGCGGTTTATAGCTTCTCCTCCACAGCGTACTACGTAATGCCTTTTGTCTGGATCTACAGCTTCACCCAAGACGTAGGTACGGGAATAGCTATAAGCTTCTACTTTATAGCGGGTTTGATAGCCTCGATACTCATGTTGCGTGGCGCGCTGCGGGAGGGGTTGAAGGATCCAGACTTAATCAAAACCCTTACTACCCTAATATTTACACGAGAGTTTCCCTATCTCCTTTTGACTTTAAACGTTATTCCCTCATTAGCGAACCTGCTTCTCACGTTGGCTGGCGGCTATAGGGTAAATCTCTTAGAGGCTTCTACACCTCTCATTGGAATATTTGTGGCCTACATGGTTGGCTACGCAGCAATGTGGCTCTTTGTCAAAGGCGTCAAGACCGCAGCTTTAACCGTAGCCTCGGCGCTAGTGATATTAGCCTATCAGCTGCTCGTAAGCCAGCTCTTCCTTTCCAAAGTCACGACGCTCCTTGACAGGACTATCGCCTCAGGCGTGATAACCATAGCGATGACGGGAACGATGCGGAAGATGCTTTCCGAATTCACTAAAAAGACCCTCGAAAAGCCCATGGAAAAAAGAGAAAAAGAGGCAGTGCTCAAGAGGCGAGAGGATTTAGAAAAACTTCTAGAGAAACTTGACAAGGCGCTTATAGAGGGTCGAATAAGCGAGGAAACGTACAAGCAGCTTAAAGAGAAATATGAGAAAAAATTTGCTGAGTTGAGTACGCGGTAATTTTCATATCTCTAAGTTACTTTAACTGCAAAAGGAGCCAGCTAGTAGTATGTCAAGCGCTCGCGCTGCGCGCGGCTAAGGGGGAAATATGCCTCAAGAGGCGTACGGATGACAAAGCCATAATTTTACTGCCCGACCTTTGGGATATGATAAACTACAGCATTCTCGATGAGGAGCGTGTAGAGGAAAACTATAGACGCGTTCGATGAGTCTTCGACGAGCCTAAACGCAATGTACGTCCAGCCATCCATCATCTTACACACTACATATGCCTGCCACGCCACGCGTTTAGGCTGAACATTCATGGTAATGTCGAAAGTGAAGTTTAACACGTTGCCGCCCCATGGGTAGTCTCTGTATCTATCGACCAGCCAAACCATTACCTTAAGCTCTCCTAGCCCTACGCTGCTCGCGGATTGGCTACTGGTCAGCAACGATTCGAATGCGTAGTTTCTTATCACGAATTGGGGGAGCCATAAGCCGCCGAAATCCCAGTTAAAACATTACGGCCTAAACGCAGAAAAAAGGATGAACCTTTACATTGACGACATTGAGGCCGTAGCAGAGTTCTGCTGCTCCAACTGTGGAATAAACAGGCTTAGATACGAGCTTAAAACTCTTAAACTGATAAGAAGAAACGAATAAAAAGTAAAAAAACTATTTTAAGATCAGCTTACCTAGCATTCTAGCCGAAGCCATTGCTGATGCCGCCATAGTTGAGAGAACATAGGCCGACGTGAGTATGGTTA
>JAPDJZ010000008.1 GCA_029258815.1 archaeon | reverse complement strand
AGAAGATGTTTTCTCGAAGGTTCATAGTTGAGGGGTTGAAAAGTGGAGAGGGATGCGTGGTATGCTGCGCGAACTCTACGGCGGATGAGGAGAGGCGGAGCCTTGAAGAGGTTTACGGCAGTAGCGTCGCCGAGTTCATAGAGGATGGAAGGCTCGTATTCATCGACCTTTTCTCGGCGACGATAGGTCTCCCGCTCGAAGAGGGGAGGGGCGTGAAGACTGTTCCGAGCCTATCCGACCTAGCGCCCTACAACGTTGCTCTTAGGGAGGTTTTAGCTGGCATGCAGCGGAAGGAGCTTCAGATCAGGCTCTCCTTCGACTCGCTCTCGACACTTCTAATGTATAATCCTCTCAAAACAGTTTCCAGGTTCCTTCACATTCTTTTCGGCAGGCTTAGAAGCATGAGGGTCACGAGCCTGTTCCTCCTCGAGGAAGCTCACGAGGTGAACGTCATATCCATGATAATGGGGCTCTGCGACTCGGTCCTCCGAATAAAGACCGAGAACTCTAAGACGCTGATAAAGCTTGAGAGCGAGGGGAGGAGGCTTGACTGGACTTCGTGCGAGTAAGACCCCGGAAAAGCTTATTTCGAGCGAAGCCTTTTAAAACCCCGTTGAGTCTGGATAGGGATATCGAGAGAATATCGGAGGGGGCTAAGCGCTATCTGGAGATCAGCGAGGAGGATATTAGGAGGGTCCACGAACTTGGCGATAAGCTGCTCGAACTCTCTGAGAAAATGATCTCCGGCGCTCTGAACTCTCTACTCTCCAGCGAGCTCGCCTCCGAGACCATTAAGGAATCCAGGATAACGAGGGGGCGCGCGGCCGAGGCGTTCGCCGAGTGGCTGAGGGAGACCCTGAAGGGGGATTACGATCTCGAGCACGCGAAAAGGGTTTTCACGATAGGCCTCGCCCACGCGCGCCACGGGGTTCATAGGAGGCTCATGTGCCTGTGCGCTGGGGCATGGCTTAGGGAGCTTCTAAAGGCTTTGAAGGAGGCGGGAGAGCCGCTAGACTCTGCGATCACGCTCTCAAAGCTATTGGTGTGGAACCTCGTCCTCATGCTCCACGGATACCACGTCGCGAGGAACGAGAGCTTGAAGCGGGCCTCCGGGATCTCGCCCGCCCTCTTCGAGAGGCTCTTCAGGCTCAAGGCCGACGAGGTCTATAGGTCGATGAGGGAGCGCATGGGGCGGCCTCCTCGAGGGTAGGCACATGGTTTAAAAGATGGGAGATGGCCCCCCTTTAGCGGAGAGAGTATGAGCGAGGCCGAGGCGGCTGCTCGGATGCCGGAGCTCGCGGAGAAGTTCAAGCTCTTCGGCAGATGGAAGCTGGACGAGGTCGAGGTGAGGGATCCGGGGCTGAAGAGGTACATCTGCCTAAAGCCCACGCCGATCCCCCACAGCGGCGGGAGGCATGAGCATAGAAGGTTCGGAAAGGCCGAGGTGAACGTGGTCGAGAGGCTCGCGAACATGTTTATGAGGCCTGGGCCCAACGGCGGCAAGAAGACGAAGGCCCTGAAGATCGTTAGGAACGCCCTCGAGATAATCCATCTCAGAACCGGGCAGAACCCGGTTCAGGTCTTGGTCAGGGCGATAGAGAACTCGGCTCCGAGGGAGGACGTTACGAAGCTCAGCTACGGCGGGATAGTCTACTTCAAGGCTGTCGATATCTCGCCGCAGAGGAGGCTCGACCTAGCCTTAAGGCACCTAGCTCAGGGCGCTAGGCAGGCTTGCTTCAGAAGCCGGAAGACGCCGGAGGAGGCTTTGGCGGAGGAGATAATAGCGGCGGCCGAGAACGATGCCGGAAGCTTCGCGATCAAGAAGAAGAACGAGCTCGAGAGGATCGCTTTAGCGTCTAGATAGAGTTCAGCCGAATCGCATGACCCTGAAGGGCTCGCCCCTCCGAAGAGCCTCCACCTCGACGTATCTCGCCACCGAGGACGTCGCTATCTTCTTTCCGAGAACCTCCTCTATCTGGAAGACCCCCGCCTCGTTATCCATGTCCACGATTATCCTCACCGGGACCCGGCTTGATTTCCCCTTAGCTATCTCGACCCTCCTTATGGCGAGAGCCGAGAGAGCGTGGATATCGTATTTACCCTGCCTGTAGGGCATCCTAGCCCTCCCCTCGGCCATGTCCACCCCGTCGGCGACCTTCACTATCCCCGCCTCGAGGCTTAGGGCCATAACCCCCTCGTCGTGGGAGAGGATGCAGTGGAGGATCTCGGGCGTGATCCTATAAGCCTTGTATGGGTCTTGGTAGACCTTGCGGAGGATCCGGGGCAGGAACCTCGAGGCCAAAGCCGCTCCGGTGACGTGGTGGTAGGTTCTATGGACGGAGTTCCCGATGTCGTGCAGATACGCTCCCGTCATCACTATTAGCCGGGCGTCCTCCTCGTCCCCGACCCCGTCTCTTACGGATGATGGGACGAAGCCCTCCTCGAGGAATATGTCGAGCATTTCTAGGGCCGCTCCGGCGACGATCCGGGAGTGGACGGGGCCGTGGTCGTTGTAAAGGAGCCTCTGAACGGCCATGACGTTAGCCATGCTGAGATAAGCCTGAACCTCCGGGCTCTTCTCTAAGAGGCTTAGCGCCTTCTCAAGGATCGGGTGATCCTCGATCTTCTTCTTCAGGATTGTCGGCGAGACCAATACCATGGATGGAATAGTGGAAGGAGCTGGTAATTAATGATGCTAGGACTCCGCATACCTTCTCAGGGTCTTCTTATATGCTAGGACCCCGAGCAGGTAGATGGCGATCGCGGCTACTAGGACTTCGAGAACCCTGCCCGCTACCTCGGCTAGCTCGGCTTCGTAAACTAGGATCGAGCGGGCCACGTCTATCGCCCAAGCCCCGGGGAAGCTATCAGCTAGGATCTGCGTCCACTTGGGAAGCCACCACTTCGGGAACCAGACTCCCGTCATGAACGCGAGCATCAAGCCTATCACGACACTCAGGTTCGTCGCCGATCTAACGGTCTTCGCGGCGAGGGATAAGAGCATCCCCAAGCCTATCATCATCACGGCGACTAAGATTATCATGAAGCCGGCGATCCAGTCTTCGACCCTGAGCGGGTTCCAGATTATCTTAGCCCCGCACCCGAATACGCCTAGAATTATCATGAAGGCCGACATGAGAGCTAGGACTATCAGGGATGCTAGGGTCTTCCCGACGAGCATGTCGGTCGAGGTCGCGGGAGAGGCCAGAAGCCTTCTAAGGGTTCCGCGCTCCTTCTCCTCAACCGCCATAACCGATCCGGCGGTGAGCCCCGAGTACAGGATGCTCATCCCGAGGGCTCCGAAGGTGTACCAGCCTAGGATGGAGGGGCGCTCCAGCAGGGCTTTGGGCTTAACCTCGTGGAAGCTCGCGTTTATCGGCGAGGCCAGGCCGAGCATCCACTCCCTCACGAACTCGATCCAGCTTAGGTTCCCGGCAATCGAAGCCGAAACGTTCTCCGGGATGTACTTCTCCGCGAGCCTCATGTACTTGAGGGTCTCGTTGATCTTCCTAAGCGATATCCCCTTGTTCAGCTCTTGGATGAAGCCCTTGAGGATGTACTCGGTCGTCTGCGCCGTCTGGGGGCTTCTCGCTCCGACGTAGACCTCGAGGCCAGCCTGCCCGAAGATGAGCTTCTCGCCGAAGCCCTCCGGTATGATTATCCCTCCGTCGATCCTCCCCCTTCTAAGATCTTCGAGCATTAGGGATTTGTTCTCGTAGAGCTTGACGTCGAATAGCCTGACCCCCGGTAGGTGGTCTCGTTGAGGATTTCTATCAGCATGGTTCCGTTGACCGGGAGGCTCGAGGCGTCGTTGTTTATGGCGCCTAGGGTTAGGGTCATGGGCTGGCCCGCGGTCGGGGGGACGAAGACGAAGGCCGTTAGCAGGAGCCAGATGGCGGGCCAAGCGAATATCCAGAATACGTCGGCCTTGCTCCTGAAGGTGGTCTTCAAGTCCTTGAGCATGAAGGCTTTAACAGCGCTCCACCTCATTCCCCGCTCAGCCTCCTACCCGTAAGCCTTAGGAATACGTCCTCTAGGGTCGGCCTAACTATCCTGAGGGACTCGAGCTTATAGCCTCTCTCGAGAAGCTTCGAGACTATTCCGGGAGCCGCCTCGTCCGGATCCTCGACGTGAACCCTAACCTCCCCATCCCCGCGAGCTATCCTGCCCTCCGAGGCTAGGGGCCTGAGAAGCTCTAGAACCTCATCCCGATGCTCGAGGAGCTTCACGCTTATCACGGCCCTCGGGCCATACTTTCTCTTGAGCTCCTCGGGCGAGCCCTCGGCGACTATCTCGCCCTCATGCATTATCGCGACCCTATTCGATAGCGCGTCCGCCTCCTCCATGTAGTGGGTCGCCAGGATCACCGCCCTATCCCCCTTCCCGGTTATGAGCCTCCAGACATCCCTCCTAGCCCCGGGATCCATCCCGGTCGTGGGCTCGTCTAGGATTAGGAGCTCCGGATCCCCGATCAGGGCCGCGGCGAAGCTGAGCTTCTTCTTCATTCCGCCCGAATAGGTTCTCACGAGCCTGTTCGCGTAATCGGATAAGCCCATGAGCTCGAGAAGCTCCCTGCACCTGCGCCTCGCCTCGGATCCCGTTAAGCCGTGGAGACCCGCGTAGAACATCAGGTTCTCGAACCCGGTTAGATCCTCGTAGACCACCGGCTCTTGGGGGGAGTATCCTATCATGCTTCTGGCCTCCGGGCTCGATGGGTTCAAGCCGTCTAACGCGACCTCGCCTTCGTCGGGGGCTATTATCCCCGCTATCACGCTTAGTAGGGTGGTCTTGCCGGCTCCGTTGGGCCCTAGCAGCCCGAAGACCTCCCCCCTCGAGACCTCGAAGCTCACGCTCCTAACGGCGTAGCGCTCTCCAAATCTTTTCGAGATATTCCTAACCTTCAGAAGCGGATCGGGCATAGCTCGGCGGGTATAGGGGAGCTCAAGAGCGATAAAAGCTTTCACTCCCGGGAGCTAGAGGATTCTTCTAAGCTCTTCGAGGTCGAACCAGGTGCCTGCGCAGCCGTTTTTTAGAAGCGGAACCGCTTGACCCGGTATCCCGAATTTCTGGAGTATCTGGTAGCCGAGCTTCAGCTCAGCTCCGCACGCCACCCCTATGACCGCGGAGTAGGATCTCGACGAGAGTATCTTCGGTATGCACGAGCCTCCGGGGAGAACGTAGACGTCGTATCCCTTCTCCCGAGCGAGCTTCGTCGCCTGATTAATTAAGCAGTCCGGGGAGCATCCCGCGCACCTGTAGGTCGGGATTGAGGGGTCGAAGACGGCCTTACATCTATTGTCCATGTATTTCCGCGCGCAGTGGGGTAGGAGGAGGACCTTCCTGCCGGAGGCGGCTCTGAAACGCCCCCTATTCATAATGTTCGCCGCCTGAATCTCTAGGAAGTCCTCAAAGAGGGAGATCGCGTCGGTTAGGTTTAGGCCTGTGAGCTCCTCGACCCTGAATCGCTTCACGAGGGATCTAGCCGTTCTACCCACTTTGCGGTAGATCTTCGAATCGTATGCGAGCTTGACAAGCTCCTCGAAGAAGCTTCTCGGAAGACCTCTCAGATCGAAGGTGAACCCGTAGGGCATGGAGCCGCCCGACCCAGCAGGTAACCGGCTGTCAGAGCTCTTAAATCTAACCGCCGGGTTCTAGGCGTAGAGGTGACACGCTACTAGGTGGCCTGGCCTAACCTCCACGAGCTTCGGCTCCTCCCGGCCGCAGACATCCCTCGCATAGGAGCATCTCGGGTGGAACCTGCACCCGCTAGGCGGATTGGCTGGGCTCGGGGGCTCTCCCTGGAGGATTATCCTCTTCCGCTTAGTCTCGGGATCCGGTATCGGTATCGCGGAGAATAGGGCTTGGGTATATGGGTGGAGGGGGTTCTTGAAGAGCTCCCCGGGCTCGGCTAGCTCGACGATCTTGCCGAGATACATGACGGCGACCCTATCGCTTATCGCCTCGATTATCGAGAGGTCGTGGCTTATGAAGAGGTAGGTCAGCCCCATCCGCTTCTGGAGATCCTTGAACAATCTTATCAGGGACGCCCTGACCGAGACGTCTACGGAGGACGTCGGCTCGTCTAGGACCACGAACTTAGGATGCGTTATCAGGGCTCTCGCGATCGCTATCCGCTGCTTCTGGCCTCCACTGAACTCATGCGGATACCTGTATAGGTGCTCTCGAGAGAGACCAACTCTTCTAAGCATTTCTAGAACCCGCTCCTCAGCCTCCCTCCCACCGCAGATTCCTTGAACTATCAAGGGCTCGGCGACGATATCCTTCACGAGCATCCTTGGGTTAAGAGATGTCGATGGATTCTGATAGACTATCTGCATGTATCTTCTTAGGGACTTCAGCCGCCCTCCCTTAACGCTTGTGATTTCGTGATCGCTTGCATTCCCCTCGTTCTGAGGATCGTTTGGGAGAGAGCCCTCGGGGTCGAAGAATATCTTTCCTGAGTCTGGGTCGAGAAGCCTTATGACGGTCTTCCCGAAGGTAGTCTTACCGCAACCGGATTCACCGACGAGGCCGAAGGTTTCTCCTTCTCTTATCGCTAAGGTTACGCCGTCTACGGCTTTGACCTCGCCTATCTTCCTGCTAAAGACCCCGCCTCTTATCGGGAAGTATTTCCTCAGGTCCACCGTGACCACTATGTTCCCCACTATTCTCACCACCATAAAGCAGGCATGCTACATAATGATCTTCAGACACCCTAACAAGCTCAGGAACCTCATGGCTGCAAGCCTCCTTCGCATAAGGGCATCTCGGATGGAACCTGCACCCGCTCGGAGGGTTTACGAGATTTGGAACGATTCCTGGAATGGACTTGAAGGAGGAGCCTGGCCTCGGAATAGACTCCAGGAGAGCCTTCGTGTATGGGTGAAGCGGGTTTTTGAAAAGCTCCTTGACTGGGGCGACTTCCACCACGTTTCCAGCATACATGACGGCGACCCTGTCGCTTATCTCAGCTATGACTCCCATATCGTGAGTGATGTAGATGATTGATGTCCCAAGCCTTTTCTTCAGCCTCATGATCAGGTCGATTATCTGAGCTTGAACCGTCACATCTAGGCTCGTGGTCGGCTCATCGGCGAGAAGCAAGACGGGCGAGCAGGCCAGGGCTATGGCTATCACTATTCTCTGCTGCATTCCGCCGCTTAATTCATGTGGATATGAGTCGA
>JAPDJZ010000155.1 GCA_029258815.1 archaeon | reverse complement strand
CTCTATTAATCCTATGGCGTAGGGCGCGAGGTCCTTAAACTCCTTTGGAGGAGATCGAAGAATCGTGTAGGCTCTCAGCCTGCCGGTTCTCGGAAGCTCGACCGCGCTAAACCTCCTAGACCTGCACCTCCTGCATAGAAGGGGCTTAACCGGGTGAAATGCTCCGCAGTGCTCGCATCTCCAACCCGACAGCCTATAGATGAAGGGCATGTTCCTCCAATAGCTTGGAACGCGCATGACTTGATCTCACCTCCCGTTAAACTCGTTTAACAATACTTGCGAAGGCCGTGGCCCCGACTCCGCCTATAGCTATCGCGAGGCCGGCTCCGGCCGAATCGACCTGATTTCTCCCCGCTTGATCGGTTACCTGCAGATGCGCCTCGGCGATCTGGTAGAGCGCGGTCGCGCCTAGCGGATGACCCCTAGCCTTAAGCCCTCCGAAGGTGTTACACGGAAGACTTCCACCTAGATCGAGCTCGCCTCTGGCGGCGAGTTCTCCGGCTTTCCCGGGATCGGCGAAGCCGCTGGACTCGAGGCATAGGGCCGCCATTATCGAGGTAGCATCGTAAAGCTCGATAAAGCCGATCTCGTTCCTGCTAAGCCTGGCGTCCCTCAAGACTAGGCTTACCGCTAAGCCGACTGATTGGAATCTCAGAGGGCTCTCGCGGTCGAAGGGGTTAAGCCGATCGGTTGCCGAAGCTACCTGAAGCTGGCTCAGTGGAGATTTTAGCTTCCCGGCAAGCCTCTCGCCTACTAGGATCACGGCGGCGGCTCCATCGCCTATCCCGCTCACCTCAAGCCTTCTAAGAGGCTCGGCTATGAAGGGCGATGACAAGACCTTCTCGAGGCTTAGCTTGAACGGATACTGGGCGTGAGCCACCCCCTCCGCGTGAGCATGGCTCATAACCGGGAAGCTCGCAAGATTATCGCATCCATACCTCTCGCAGTAGATTCGATAAAGCAAGGCGTTGAGCGAGTAGAAGTCAGCTCCTATAAACGACTCGTAATATGGCCTACCGCCCATCATGAGGCCCGAGGAGACCTCCTCAGGCAGACCATCCGAAAGCTTCTCCCCGCCGACTACTAGAACCGCGTCGGCGCGGCCCGAGGCAACCTCGTTAAACCCCGCATATAAGGCTGCGGCTCCGGATGCTTCAGCCGCCTCAACCCTAAAGGCCGGAACCCTAGCTAGGCCGAGATCCTCGGCGACCGCGGCTCCCAAGTGCATCTGATCCTGAAGAGCCTCGGCCAGGGCGTTTCCGACGTATATCGAGTCGACCTCCGAGAGGCCCGCGTTATCGAAGGCTTTCAAAGAGGCTTCGACCAAGAGGCTGTCCAAGCTTCTATCCCAGTGTTCGGCGATCTTCGTGAAGCCTACCCCGGCAATAAACACCTTTCCCACGGGATTCACCTCCTAAGAATTTCTCCTCTGAACTTGAGGTAGGTCGCGTAGTCTATGTAGATCTTATCCTCGAGGAAGCTATCGAGCCTCGGCGCCAGATCCCTCCTCTCGAGAATCGCGTCGAGGACTTTTATGATGAAGGCGTCGCTACCCGCTCCCGAGCCGTAGGAGGCGAGGAGGATTTTCTGGCCTGGCTGGGCTTGATCGAGAACCTTAACCAGTCCGAGGAGCGAGCAGGCGCTATACGTGTTTCCGATCTTGTCCGAGAGGAGCCCGGGGAGAACCTTCTCCTTAGGTATCCCGAGCATCTTCGCGGCGGCTAGGGGGAACTTCACGTTAGGCTGATGGAATACGAAGTAGTCTATCTCGTCGATCGAGTATCCGTCGCCGTCTAGGAGGCTCTTAACGGCCCCGACGACGTGCCTGAAGTATGCCGGGGCGCCGGTGAACCTAGCCGCGTGAACCGGATACCTGTCGAAGGGCCTTCTCCAGAAATCCGGGGTATCGGTTACGTATCCGCTCCAAGCCTCGATTAGAGCAGCCGCCTGCCTATCCGGCTTCCCGAGAATGAACGCGGCGGCCCCGCTAGCAGCGGTGTACTCCAAGGCGTCCCTAGGTCTCCCCTGAGCCGTATCCGCCCCGATCGCGAGGCCGTACTCTATTATACCGGTCTGGATTAAGCCCGAGATTAGGGAGAGGGCCTCGGTTCCGGCTTTGCACGCGAATTCGAAGTCCGCCGCGAGCTTGCTCGGATTCGCTCCGATGGCCTCGGCGACTATCGTCCCCGTGGGCTTAACGGCGTAGGGCTTCGACTCGCTTCCGACGTGAATAGCGCCGATCTTCCTCGGATCTATCCCCGCCCTCCGTAGAGCCATTCTAGCGGCTTCAACCGCCATCGTGGCCACGTCCTCATCCGGCCCGGCAACCGACTTCTCCCCCACCGGAAGCTCGGCCGCCCCAACCCCCCAGATCCTCCCGATCTCCTCTGCCCTTATCCGGTATCTCGGGACGTAGCCCCCATAGCCGCGGATCGCGACGCCGCCTACCCTGACCATGGCTTTTCGCCGGGATCTGTTCCCGTCCTCTTTTAAATTTTGCCGATTCGCCGATCGACGTTTGACGAATGGAGGGGAACGCTTATACCTAGATCCGCACCCGATTCGGGAGAATGAGGAAGGCTAGGCGAGCTGAGAGGCTCGATGAAAAGGATCTGCAGATTCTGAGAGAGCTTGAACTGGACTCCTCGAGGAATCTCCGCGAACTGGCCGACGCCCTCGGAATGCCCAGAACGACCATTCAGGATAGGATTAGCAAGCTTAGGCGAATGGGCGTTATCAAGAGGTTTACGGTGAAGGTCGATAAGGCGAGGCTCGGAAAGGGGGTTCTAGCCTTCATCCTCGTCTCCTTCATGCCGGGATCCGATATCTCCCAAAAGGCTCTAGCCCACGAGATCGCCTTGCTCGAGAACGTCGAGGAGGCGCATCTAATCTCGGGCGAATGGGACATACTCCTAAAGGTTAGGGGCGCGTCCATGAAGGAGATAGGGGAGCTGGTGATCGATAGGATCCGCGGAATGCGCGGGGTGGCGAGAACCCTAACCTGCGTCGTCTTCTACACGGCTAAGGAGGATCCCTGAAGGCTGAAGGCACTACTCGCGTATTTACCCGGACTTTGACCCGTATATCGCCCGGGGTCTGGGTTAAGGCAGAGATTTTAGGAGATTCTCTAGGAGACTAGGCTGCTGAGCATGAGGGAGCTTGAAAGGCTCGCGGCGGAAAGGGCTAGGGCGGCCGTCAGATACGATAGGATAGGGTTGAAAAGCGAAGCCGCGAAAAGCTATCGAGAAGCCATAGAGCTTCTGGAGAAGCTCATCGAATTAACCGAGGACCCGATGATGAGGAGAATCTACGAGGAGAAGAGGAGGCAGTATACAAGGAGGATCGAGGCTCTTAATGAGGGCGTCTTCGAGGGCGGGTCTTCGAGGGCGTCCGCGGCCGAGGCCGCGCAGGAGTTCGTCGTGGAGAAGCCTCCTCCGGTTAAGTGGGATGATGTCATCGGATTGGAGAAGGCTAAGAAGGCCATAATGGAGGGCATAATCTATCCCATGAGAAGGCCGAATCTATTCCCGCTGGGCTGGCCCCGAGGGATCCTCCTCTTCGGCCCCCCGGGCTGCGGTAAAACCATGCTCGCCGCCGCCGTGGCGAACGAGATAGACGCCGTTTTCATGCACGTAGATGCCTCCCTCGTCATGTCGAAGTGGCTTGGGGAATCGGAGAAAAACGTCTCCACGATATTTAGAACGGCTAGGGGATATGAGGCTTCGGGCAAGCCCGTGATAATCTTCATAGACGAGGTGGATTCGTTCGCGGCCATTAGGGTTAACGAGGTGGGCGGGGAGGCTAGGGCTAGGAATCAGCTGATTAAGGAGATGGACGGGCTGCTCGATAAGGGTAGGCTCAGCACGATCTACGTTCTGGCGGCGACGAATAAGCCCTGGCTTCTCGACGAGCCCTTCATCCGGAGATTTCAGAAGAGGATCTTCATAGATCTGCCGGACTACGAGACTAGGCTTAAGCTGTTCGCGCACTACGCGGGCAAGTTGAACCTAGACGATGATGTCGAGTTCGCCGAGCTGGCTAGGATCACGAACGGATACTCCGCGGCCGACATCTATACGATCTGCATGGAGGTGCAGACCAAGATCGTTAGTGAGTTCTTCGAGACGAGGGGCGAGGGGGATGCGCCGAGGAAGATCAGGATGGAGGATTTCTTAGAGGTCGTCAGGAGGAGGAAGCCCAGCATAGATCTGGAGAGCGTTAGGAAGATGCTCGAATGGAATGAGAAGTTTGGAGCATATTAGCCTACGAGCTCTATAAGCCCCTTCTCCTCCAATTTCTCTAGAATCTTCCTCACCTGCCTAATATCTATCCTTAGATCCCTCGCGCACTTCCTCAAATCTATCTCCGACCCGGATTTCGAGATGTAGGAGTAGACGAGCTTCTCCTCCTCGGAGAGCTTCGGAACGTCCGGGAAGGTCTCCCTAATCCTCTCGGCGGCGGCTCTCCTAGCCTCCTCCAGAACCTCCTTAACGTCTTCGCTCAGCTCCTCCCGATCCACGGGCTCGACGGGCGCCGTGGCGGCTATCCCGGAGAAGTCCTCGATATAGGAGGCCAGCTCGTGGAGGCTGTCCGCGGCCTCGGGCGCCACCCCCGCGATCTCGTCCTCGGCCTCCGCTATCAGGGATAGGAGCGGGATGATCAAGCCTATTAGGTCGCTGACCTCTAGGATCGTCTCGAGCCTGAGCTTCACCTGCTCTAGGGTTAGCTCGGTCTTCGAGATCATATTCGCGAGCTTCCTGATCTCGGCGATCTCCTCGGCGTAGATCGACGCCCTGGCCTCGTCTCCGGCCATCATCGCCTCCACAACCTGCTCGAAATACTCCCTGCTCTTAGTGAGGAGCTCCCGATGCTTAGATCCGAGCCTCGCTATCTGGGCATTCAGCTGGCTTAGAGAGCGCTCGAGCCTGAGCCTGAGCTCCTCCCGAGCCTCCTCGTCCACGAATGGATCGCCTATCGGCGCATTCTCGAACTCCGGCATGAGCAAACCACCCGCCGAGCTTGCGTTCTTTTAATCTTTTGGAGCGGGAAGCCCGAGACAATTCTCTTAGGATTCTTTGGGAAATACGTTTCACATATCCGCGTTTTGGCCACGGCGGTTCTAGGATTCGGCGGCCTTGAAGAGGAGCCTCGTCTCTCCCATGGCTCTAAGCTTAAGCTCCCTAACCCTAACCACCATCGGAAGATCGTTTACGACCCTGCCTATTACCAGGCAGCATCTAGGCGGAAGCATCCTAGCTATGCGCTTAACCGTCTCCGCGTCCACCTTCGAAGCCCTCGAAATATAGCTTAGATCCAGCTCGTTGGTGAAATTGAATAGGAATATGTTATCCGCCTGCCTGTAGACGGTCTCGGGTATGCTGTCGGGCTGATTGGTTACGAAGATCGGGAATAGGCCTATATGCCTCATCCTGGTTATCAGATCGTCCCAGTAGGTCTCCCTGAGGTATAGGTGGGCTTCCTCGGCCAGCAGGAATAGCGGATCCACCTCGCCGCTTCTCAGGAGGCTTGAAAGCTTGCTGAGAAGATACTCGACCACCACCCTTCGAGACTGCGAGAGCATCCTTGATAGATCTACCACGAAGATCCCGCCCTCGCTTCTGGAGTTTATGATCTGGGCGAGGTTCGCGGGGCTTTCATCGTCGAAGAACCCGGTCTCCTCAAGGCTTAGAAGCCTGCTCATCAAAGCCTCTCTAACGGATTCGTGCATCTGCGCCCTCGCAACCGCGTCGATCAACCTCCTCAGGGTTACGCGATCATCATACTTCTCGACCAAGTTCCAGATTCTCGCGAACTCCCTTACGCTGGTCGCCGGAGTTCCGAGGACGTGTACGAGTATATCGCTCATGGTTCTCAGCCCGGCGTCCTCGACGGAGATCCTGAAGTTCTCTCCGGGCGTTAGGACCACGTGCTTATCCGCGATCTTGCTTAATCCCCCCTCGACGGTCTTCGAGAGCCCGACGTACTCCCCGTTCACGTCTAGGACTACGGTCTTCGCCCCATGCTCCGCGAGGGATGTTATGAGGATCTTGGCGAGATGGGACTTCCCGGTCTCCTTCTTCCCGGTTATTATCGTAAGCCTTCCATCGAGATCCTCCGCGTTCACCCCAACTTCCTTGCCCATGCACTCCCCTATGATGAGCCTCCTCCTGCCGCAGGTTCTGGAGAGATCCGAGATCAGATCCGGGGAAGCCTTCTCTATCCTCGAATTGAGCCTCGAGGGAAGCCAGATGACGTCGTTCCTGAGGACGCCGTCAACTATGATTCCTCGAAACTTCGCGAGTATCTTCCTCGAATCCTTAACCCATACTAGGATAGAGCCGACATCGTATGGGTCGAAGTTCCTCACCGAGAGGGATTCGGATGCGAGCTCGCGGAGCGCGTCCTCCAGTATTCCGGGGATCTCGGCGTATTCCACGTCTATCACCTGGGCTAGAAGCTTCTTATCGCCGTCGATTATCAGGAGGTAGTCCCCCCTAGTCAGCGGGGGCTCGCTGGGCGATGCGAGGATCTCTATCGTGTCCCCGCTCTTCGAGAGGATCTTCATCTCCTCAGCCCCCCGTCGAGGGGATTGAAGAGTATGTCCCGTATCGAGAACGCCTTGAAGAACTCCGCCCCGAATCTTCTCAGGATCGATTGGAGGGCTATGACGTCGGGCTTCGTGAAGGTGCAGTAGTCGTGGGCGAGTATCAAGAGCTCCGGGTAGCCGTAGATTAGTGGATCGCTTTTCAGGAGGCTTCCGAGAACCTCCTCGATCCTCCTAATGGTCGAGGCGTCCAGCCTGAAGCTGCTCGTCCCGGATCCCAGCCTAGCGAGGTAGGTCTCCCCCAGAACCTTGACCCTGAGCTCGATGCTTTTGACGAGCCACGTCATATCGACTAGGTATGGGGGCCTCACCCCAAGCCTTTCATCCGTGAAGACCGCCCCCCAGAACTGGAGGATGCTGGTCTTCGAGAACGCGAGGACGTCATTTCCCCTAGGCTTAGCCTTCTCTAGGATCCGGGAGACGAGCCAGAGGGGGTTGTCTAGGGGGCCGGCGGAGAGCGAGCCGTCCAAGAGGATTATGCTGTCCCTGAATTTCTCGACGACGTATTCCTGAATCTTCTTCTCGAGGAGCCCGGCTAAGATCTTCTGGACGGATTGATCGAGCTGGTAATCGCAGAAGTCTAGGGGCGTTGAGTCTCCGAGGATCGATCCTAGGATCTCGGGCAGGTTATCCGGGGTGAGGTA
>JAPDJZ010000095.1 GCA_029258815.1 archaeon | reverse complement strand
GAATTCACCTGTTCAAGATAATCGCGGAGCTATTCGGCAAGGAGTATGGATACTGCAGGGGTAGGGGGGGATCCATGCACATCACCTGCTCGGAGTTCCGCCACCTCGGAGCGACTGCGATAGTCGGTGGATGCCTAGGCATCGCCCTCGGATCGGGCATAGCCTCGAGATATCTCGGAGACGGGAGGGTGACCCTGTGCTTCGCCGGGGATGGAGCTTACAATAACGGGCTTGCCCACGAGTCCCTCAACATGGCCTGCATGGCCCAGTTCGTTAACGGCCTCATGGAGAAGAAATTCGGGATACCGACGATCTTCATAATCCTAAACAACCAGTATGGCATGTCCGGTCAGCAGAAGGGGGAGGTTACGGGAATAGATTATCTCGCTGAGAGGGGATTCGCGTATAACAAGGCTGGAATGCATGCTGAGATCGTGAACGGGATGGACGTCCTCGCTGTTCGAGACGCGGTTCTAAGAGCCGCCGAGATAGCTCGGAGAGGAGAAGGCCCCGTCCTCCTAGAGTTCATCGGCTACAGGTTTAAGGGACACTCGCTAAGCGATCAAGAAAGGTATCGGACTAAGGACGAGGTTGAGGCTTGGATGAGGTGGGATCCGATAAACGTCTACGCCGAGAAGCTGATAGGCGAGGGGATAATTACTCGCGAAGAATTCGAGCGATTAAAGAAGGAAGCTAGGCTTAGGAATGAGGAGCTCGCGGCCAAGGCCGCGGAGGCCCCGGACCCCGATCCCGAGGAGATCACCCGGGATACCTTCAGCGAGGAGGTCGAGGAGGAGGTTCCCGAGGAGTTTAGAGGTAGCCGGGTTCTGAGGGAGCCTGAGTTCGCGAGCCGCGATCCGGAGGCCGAGATAACGTATAGGGAGGCTCTGATAGAGGCGCTCTACCAAGCGATGAAGAAGGATAGAAGGATTATTCTATGGGGTGAGGATATAGCGGACTACGGAGGGGCTTTCGGGGCCACCGAAGGATTGCTTGAGATGTTCGGCCGGGAGCGGATCTTCAACACCCCGATCTCGGAGGCGGCGATCGTCGGGGCCGGGCTCGGCGCGGCCTTGAGAGGCCTCAGGCCAATCGTCGAGATAATGTATATCGACTTCATAACCCAGTCCCTCGACCAGCTGGGGAATCACGCCGCTAAGTGGAGGTATATGACCGGAGGCCAGCACTCCGTTCCGCTGATAGTTAGGACGACGATCGGGGGTGGCAGAGGCTACGCGGGCCAGCACTCCCAGAGCCTCGAGGCACTCCTCCTGCACTTCCCCGGCTTGAAGATAGTCTATCCATCGAACGCCTACGACATCAAGGGACTCCTATTCGCAGCCCTTAGGGAGAGGAACCCGGTGGTATTCCTCGAGCACCAGAACCTCCACCGAGACCCGGTATACTCGAAGCTCAGCATGCGGAGGGTTCCGAAAGAGGAGTATATCGTCCCGATCGGGGAGGCCGCCATAGTGAGGAGGGCTCAGAGCTACGAGAACGCGATTACGATAGTCTCCTGGGGCTATCTCGTCTATGACGCTTTGAAGGCCGCGGAGAAGCTCTCGGAGGAGGGGATCGAGGCTGAGGTCATAGATCTTAGAACCCTCTATCCCCCGGATATGAAGACGATAATCGAGTCGGTTAAGCGGACGCATAGGGCCCTGATAGCTCATCAAGCCCCGTTCTTCATGGGCCTCGGAGCGGAGCTGGCGGCCCAGATACAGGAGAAGGCCTTCGACTACCTCGACGCCCCGGTCTCCCGGGTCGGAGCGCCCTACTGCACCCCGCCATCGTCTCCGATTCTCGAGAAAGCCTTCCTCCCGAACGAGAAAGACATAATATCGGCCGTTAAGAAGCTCGTCTAAGCGGAGGGGTGATTACGCTCTGATAACGAAGATCGTTATGCCGAAGCTGGATCAAGCGATGGAATACGGGACCATCGGGGCTTGGCTGAAGAAGGAGGGCGAGAGGGTTGAGAAGGGCGAGGTCATAGTCGAGATATACGTCGAGAAGGCGACCTTCGGGATCGAGGCCGAGCGAAGCGGATACCTGAGGAAGATACTTCACGAGGAGGGCGAAACCGTGAAGGTCGGCGAGGCAATAGCCTACCTAGCGGACTCCATGGACGAGCCTATACCGGAGGAGAAGCCGGCCGAGGAAAAAGCCGAGGTAGTGGCCCCGCCGCCCGAGGCGAAGCCGGAGGAGAAGGTCGAGATCAAGGCGTCGCCCAGAGCGAGGAAGCTCGCTCAAGAACTCGGGATAGATCTGTCTAGGATTAAGGGGACCGGGCCGGGTGGAAGGATTACGGAAAAAGATGTGCTCGCCTATGCTAAGCAGCTGGAAAGGGAGAGGAGGGAGGAGTATGAGCTCGTTCCGCTAAGCCATATACGTAGGGTTACCGCTAGGAGGATGGCGGAGAGCAAGAGGAGCATACCCCACTACTACGTGGGAGTAGAGGTGGACGCGTCGGAGCTCGTTAAGCTTAGGCGGGCGCTCATACCGGAGGTCGAGAAGATCGCGGGGATCAAGCTCGGCTATGACGATCTGATAATAAAGGCCGTGGCCCTGATCCTGAGGGAGTTCCCGATCCTGAACTCATCCTACGAGGAGGATAAGGTGAAGGTATTCTCCGGGGTGAACATCTGCGCGGCCATGGCTATCGGAGACGAGCTGGTAACCCCCGTGATAAGGGACGCGGATAAGAAGAAGATCAGCGAGATAGCCCGCGAGCGGAGCGAGCTGATGAAGAAGGCTCGGGAGCGTAAGCTCGGGGTCGAGGACCTTAGGGGAGGAACCTTCACGATCTCGAACGTCGGCGCATTCGGGGTCGACTGGCTTGCAGCCGTGATAAACCCGCCTCAGGCCGCCATACTCTCCGTAGCGTCGATAAGGGATAAGCCCGTGGTGGAGGAGGGCAGGGTAACGGTGAGGAAGATGATGAGTATGGTCCTCTCGGTAGATCACAGGGTCGCCGACGGAGCTCTGGCCTGCAAGTTCCTAACGAGGCTCAAGGAGATTCTCGAGAACCCCTACATCCTCCTGAGGGACGGGATATAGCGGCCTCCCACCCAAGGAAACATTTATGGCTCCTGAACTCCGGTAAACCCTCATGGAGTCGGCTAGCCTGCAGCAGGTTAGCGAGGCGAGCGTGGATTGGAGGAGGTTTGAGGGAGAAGAACTGACGGTCTGCTGGCCCGCGCACCCGACCTTCGAGACACTGAAGAGCCTCTGCCCAGAATTCGAGAAGCTGACGGGAATAAGGCTCCGCATAGAGGAGGAGCCTGAAAGCGAGTGGAGCAAGGTCGTTCAATCGAACCTCAGCTCGCGGAGAAAAATCTACGACGTGATTGCGTGCGCCTCGCTCTTCGCGTGGAGCTGGGCTCCCGCCGGGCTTCTAGAGCCGCTCGACAAATACATCGAAGACCCTAATTTAACCGACCCGAGCTGGTATGACCTAAGAGACTTCCCGGACGCCGTTATGAAGATCTGCCGCTGGCCCGGGAGGCCGGGGGCTCCCGAGGGCGAGGGCACGCTTTGGATGATCCCCTACATGATGGAGACCTCGATCCTAGCGTATAGGGAGGATGTCTTCGGTAGGCTCGGCCTGAACCCGCCCGACACCTGGGAGGATCTGCTCGAGGCCGTTAAGGTCATCGGGGCGAGGAGCGGGGAGCTGGGTCTAAGGCCTCTGATCCTGCGGGGCGCGAGGTTCCTGATAGCGATCGGGGCGTATCCAAGCGCGTTAGCCGGATATGGGGCGAGAGATCTCGACGAGAAGCTCAGGCCGCTCTACACCCGCAGCGAGTTCGTCGAAGCGAGCAGAATCTACGTCGATATAATGAGGAGCGGGTGCCCGCCCTTCCAAGAGTTCTCGAGGGTTAGCTGGACCGACGTTATAGATCTCATGGCCGGCGGAGGCTACGCCCTCACGATAGACTGCGACTTCTTCGCATATACTTGGGAGAACCCCGAGAAATCTAAGGTGAGCGGAAAGCTCGCTTACGCTTTAGTTCCGAGGGGACCTAGAGGGAGGGGCTCGAAGATCTGGGCCTGGAGCCTGGCGATCCCAAGCGCCTCGAGGAATAAGGAGGCCGCGTGGCTCTTCGTCGAGTGGGCCACGTCCAAGCGAACCCTCCTCTCAGCAGCCCTTCGCGGAAACTACGTCCCGCCTAGGAGGAGCGTTCTGGAATCCGGGGAGGTTAAAGGCGTCGCGAGCGGGTGGGGAGGTGGAACCTGGCTGAAGGCCGTTGAGGAAACCTACTCCAAGTACGCTATCGGCTCGTTCTTCACCCCTCTCCCCCAGCAGATGGATCTGATAAGCCTCCTATCCGACGCCCTCTGGAAGGCGCTTAGGGGGGAGGCCTCGATCGAGAAGGCTCTCGAGGACGCTGAGGCCGGCGCTAGGAGCATCTTAGGGGAGGCGGGGCTGCTAGGGTAGGGGATGCGCGGAACATAATTTAGGAGGCTTCTAGGCGGAATAGGCGATGGGCAAAGAGGGTAGCGCGCCGACGAAGAGGATGGTCAAGAACTTCTTCACCCTCCTCTTCTCCGGGAAGATCAGCAAGGCCGAGGAATCCCTGAGGAGGATTAGGAGGAGGTATAAGCTTGGGGAGGACGACCCATACTATAAGGCGCTTTACGGAATCTACTACGCGTATACGACCGATGATAGGGACTCCTTCGTCTACAAGCTCTGGGACAGGTATCTGAACGGCGAGAAGAAGGGCTCGCTGAAGAAGCATTTCAAGGACGTCCTCCAGGAGGCCTACAACCCCCCCGAAAGGTTCCTCAAGGCTTGGCTGGATCTGATAGACCTTCTAGACTCCCTTCCGAAGCCTCATAGAATCAAGAAATAGCTTGAAGGCTTTACTCAGGCTAGCTTAAAGTGCTTGATGATCTTCTCGGCGACGGCCTCCCCGGTGAACCCGTAGTCCTTCATGAGATCCTTGTATGGCGCGGACTTGCCGAACCTCTCTATGCTTACGACGAGCCCATCATCCCCCACATACTTGTACCAACATAATCCTACGCCGGCCTCGATCGCCACCCTGCGCTTAATCGACTTGGGAATCACCCTTCTCTTGTATTCTTCGTCTTGTTGCTCGAATAGCTTGAAGCAAGCCATGTTAACGATTCTCACCTTTATCCCGCGCTCCTCGAGGATCTTCTTGGCCTCGAGAGCCACGTGAACCTCCGATCCCGACGCTATTATGAGAACGTCCGGCTCTCCATCGGAGTCGGCGAGAACGTAGGCTCCGCGCTTAATGCTATCCGCGGGGGGATAAATGCTCCTATCGAGGACCGGCAAGCTCTGCCTCGTCAGAATTATCGCCGTCGGCCCCTCTTTTCTCTCGATCGCCATCTCCCACGCGACCGAGACCTCGTTGGCGTCGCACGGCCTAATCACCCAGAGGTTCGGGATCAGCCGGAGGGATGATAGCTGCTCAACGGGCTGATGCGTCGGCCCATCCTGCCCTATCCACAGCGAGTCGTGGGTGAATACGTAGATTACCTGAAGCCCCGCCATGGCCGCCATCCTTATCGTGGGCCTCATGTAGTCCGAGAAGACTAGGAAGGTTCCGCCGTAGGGCAGTATCCCGCCGTGATAGGCCATCCCGTTCATTATAGCCCCCATCGCGTGCTCCCTAACCCCGTAGTGGATGTTCCTCCCGAGGGGGTTATCGGCTTGGAAGTCTCCGAAGCCCTTGAGATAGGTGTTCGTGGACTCCGTTAGGTCGGCCGATCCGCCGATCATGAGGGGCAGATACCCCGCTATGGCGTTCAACACCTTTCCGCTAGCCTTCCTCGTCGCTATAGGCTCCTCGAACCTCGGTAGATGCCTCCGATACTCCTCCCCCCAATCCCTGTTAAAGGCCTTGATTAGGAGCTCCGCTAGGTCGGGATACCGCTCCCGATACTTCTCGAAAAGCTTCCTCCACTCCTCTTCTCTCCTCCTCCCCTCCTCGATCCTCCTCCGCCTATACTCCCAAACCTCCTCCGGAACGTAGAACTCCTCGAGAGGCCAGCCGAACCTCTTCTTCGTCTCGATGACTGCTTCCTTCCCGAGCGGGGCGCCGTGGGCCTTGCAGTTATTCTGTAGAGGGCTTCCATAGCCTAGATGCGTTCGAGCGGCTATGAAGGATGGCCTATCGGTCTCCTCCCTAGCCCTTCTTATCGCTTTCTCCAGCGCGTCGAGATCATAGCCGTCCTCAACCTCCTGAACGTGCCATCCGAGCGCCTCGAACCTCTCCAAGACGTTTTCGGACCACGCCAGGGAGGTCGGCCCATCTATCGAGACCCTATTGTTGTCCCAGATCACGATGAGCTTGTGCAGCCTGAGGTGGCCGGCGAGCGCTCCGGCTTCGCTCGACACCCCCTCCATCAGGTCTCCATCGCTCGCGAGAACGTAAGTATAGTGATCGATTATCTTGAACCCCTCCCTATTGAAGTAGCTTGAAAGATACTTCTCGGCTATCGCCATCCCGACGGAGTTCCCGAATCCCTGACCGAGCGGCCCCGTCGTCGTTTCGACTCCCGGGGTTAGCTGGCTTTCGGGGTGGCCGGGCGTGATGCTGTCGAGCTGCCTGAAGCGCTTCAGGTCCTCGATGGTTATGTCGTAGCCGTTTACGAAGAGAGTTGCGTAGAGCATGGCGCTCGCGTGGCCGGCTGAGAGGACGAATCTATCCCGGTCGATCCACCTCGGGTTCTTCGGATTAAACTTGAGGAACCTATCGAAGATCAGGTACGCGATGTGCGATGCGCCGAGGGGCATTCCCGGATGGCCGGACTTCGCCCGCTCTATCTGATCTAGGCTCAGAAACCTTATCGTGTTGATAACTACCTCGTCCCCAATCTTTCCGCTCATTCCCCCTGAGATTAGAGCCCCCTAGCTTTAACCATTCCCCCTCTAAGACGCTAGGTTGTAGATCATTATCATGGTTATGAGCCACGTGGCCGCGTAGGTCCCGGCCCCGCTTAGGTAGAGGTTTCGGCCGAGCCTTCTTCGCTTCTCCTCCGGGAGGATTGCCCTCAGAGCGATCGACGACAGAATGTAGGCTAGGACGACGATCAGTATCCCGGTTAGAATGCTGGGCTCGTATAGCTTTAGATAGGCTGTGAGGAAGCCCATTATCATCCCGCCCACGAATCTACCCCAGTAAAGCTTATCCTCGAGCTTCAAACCCGCTATCACCCGATCCTTCGAGAACGGGGTCATCGAGGATCCTGGAAAGGCTTGAAGCTCGAGGATAAGCTTTACTGGGGTAGG